>JALSGI010000708.1 GCA_026982835.1 Planctomycetota bacterium
TTCTCTTCTCTCCTCTTCTGTAGTCCGCTTTTTTTCCGCTTCCGAGCGGAAAGTTTTCCGTTTGGAAGCGGAATTTTTGCGGAAAGTTTGCGGAAGGGGTTCCGGTTCCTTATCGGAACCTTTTTTGCTGGCGGGACTTGCGTTGCGTTTCCTCTCTCGATCGCGAAGCCTGCGTTTCGCTCCCCCGGAAAGCCAGCGATGAAAGTTTGGGACTTGCAGGCCCGACTCTGGTGCCCGGGAAAGCCAGCCCACACGAACCAGAGCGCCGAGAAACCGTTCCGGAACTCCTGCCCCCAGAGCCAAATCGTTGAGCTCCAAGTCCGAAAGGCACCCGTCGTCTGTGTGCGCCTGGACCCAAGCCCAGAACCTGACCAGAAGCCCCACAACCTCATCGACAGACTTCCCTGTGAGTCGCGAAAGGCGCAGCACCTCGGGCGTCGAGTGCAGGTCAACGCGAACGGGAATCCAGTCGCCAGCCATCCGTGCACCTTCCGTGCGGGGTCGTGTTGCGCCTTGCGGCCTGCGCAAGCCGCAAGGCGCAGGGCGCAAGCCGTTCAATTCTCCAAGGGCAGCTGCTCTTGCCCGGCCTCGGTAGCGGCTTCTCCCACGGGGGGCACCGTGCCATTCGGACCAGCAGCCACCTCCCGTGCAGCCGCAGGCTGCGAGCCTGAGCGACTGGGTGCTTCCGCACCACTTGTGGATTCCAAGCCGGAGCGGAAGCTCCTAGTGGCTCCCGGCCCTGCCGGGTGATGGGGTCCTGTGATCTGATCGGTCAGCCGGTCCAAGCTGGACTTGGGCTCTTCTTCCGGCACTTCCACCTCCAGCGAGCGGCCCATCTGTTGCGACATCCCGGCACTGGCCAACTCATCCAGGGCCACGGCACGCTGAAGCTCCACGCTGCAAGGCAGCATCTTGCATAGCCTCCGTAGCACGGTCTTTTTGGCCATCTCTTCGTAGTCGGTCACCCACGGGCCGGAATCCCCGGCGCGGCTCCGCTGGCGGATGCGGTCAATCTGGTGCCGCCACATCACATCGAACTGCACCGAGCCGTCCTTGAGCCGGGCCACTGCGTAAGCGGCCACCACCGCGCCCGGGTCCGGGTCGCCCGATGGCACGTGCACCAGCTTCGGATCCAGCCCATAGGCAAACTCGAAACGGTCCTTCTCATAGACCACCTGGGCATAGATGGTCGAGAGCTGGCCACTGCGGCGAGCCAGATCGATCAGGCCCTTATAGCCGGGAATCAATTGGCACTCCCGCTGCTGGGTGTGCTTGTTCCAGAACGGCACCAGGTAGGCGTGCCCGAGGATGCCGTCCGGCTCCAGCCCCAACTGAGAGGCTTCCACCACGCAACCCAGAATGGAGCGGGGTGAACATTCCAGAAGCTGTGGCGTGCGCTGCACCGTGGTGAGCACGATCCGCATCATCCGCTCCGGGGTCATGTGCCGGGGCAGGGCCAGGGCGATTTGCTCCTTGGCCTGCTCCAACAAGCTGCGCAAGTTGGCCAGGGCCGTTTTCTGACCCGAAGGGTTGCCTTTGGCTAACTGCTTCTTGCTCATCCTTTGGCCCTCCGCAATACGCGGTACTTGGTCGCCTT
>JALSGI010000709.1 GCA_026982835.1 Planctomycetota bacterium
GCCCGCGGCTCGCGGTTCAACCGCCGGCTGACGCCGGCGGCCCGCCGTTTGGTGTTCGAGTCGGCGTTTGTTGTGACTCGGCGAGCCCCGGGCTTTAGCCCGGGGAGAGCCGGATAAGTGCATTGCGTTATTTTTCTCCGCCGACTGAAGTCGGCGGCTCGCCGTTTCGAGAGTAGGCGCTTGTTCTTGCTACGGTGCGGAAGCACCACCGCAAGACCCAAGACCCAAGACCCAAGACCTCTGGAGCGGAAGCACCAGCCCAAGACGCAAGTCGCACAGCGCAAGTCGCACGCCGCGCCCTGCTCAGACCCATTGCAACGGGTCGCGTTCTTGTCGGCTGGGCCAGACTTCCAGCTCGGGCAAGGCTTGAGCCAACTGCCGGGCCAGCTGCTCCAGGGCAAACCGTTCCGTGGCGTAGTGGCCGGGCAGAACCAGTGCCACGCCTCGGGCCTGGGCCTCTAGGCAGTCGTGGAACCGCATCTCGCCGGTGAGAAATACCTCGCAACCGGCCTGGATCGCCTGGGGCAGCAGTGCCCCGCCGCTGCCGCAGACCACGGCCACTTGCTGCACCCGGCGGTCCAACGGACCCACCACCTGCAAACGCTCCACGGCCAGGAACCCTTTGACCCGCTCTACCAGTTCCCGCAGAGGGATTGCCGGCACCAGTCTTCCGCGGCGTCCGGTTCCCGCCGGGGGAGAACCCACTTGCGGCTCCGAGGGAAGGACCAGCGGTTCGATCTCCTCCAGGCCCACCCCGGCAGCCAGCGCCTGGTTGATCCCATCCGCGGCACTATCGAAAGCCGTGTGGGCGCTATAGACGCAGATGCCGGCCTGGGCCAGTTGCCAGAGCACTTCGCCGGTGGGAGTTTCGTCGGTGATCCGCTTCAGCGGGCGGAAAGGGATGGGGTGGTGGGTGACGACCAACTGCACGTGGTGCTCGACGGCCTCCTGGGCCACGGGGGCGGTGAGCGTCAGGCAGGTCATCACCCGCCGGACCGGATGCCCCCAGGAGCCCAGCAGCAGGCCCACGTTGTCCCACTCCTCGGCCAGCTCCAGCGGGGCCAGGCGTTGTAGCACGTCGGCCACTTGTCGCAGAGGGTACATGGGGGTGTCTCCGGGGCGGGAACGCGGACACCAAGCACGCGCTGCATCTTACTCCCAGCGGAGCCAGCGGGGGAGCCAGCGTTGCCAGAGGGAGCTTTCTTCCTCCGGCTGGGCGGTTGGCTGGCCTGGCTTGGCGGTGGAGGGGCGCTTCGGCCCGGGCGGCTTGCCGCGGGAGGCCGTCTGCGGCGCCGGGGGCGGCACGCGGTTAAGCAGCAGTTGGGCCCAGAATCCTTGGAGCCGAAACAGGGCGTCGGCCCATTGCTTCCGCTCCAGCAGCACCTTGGCCTCGGAAATCTCCTTGGAGAGCTGCACCATTTCCCGCTGGTTGAACAACATGTCATAGACGGCCACGTCGTCCACCCACACCCGGCCCGGTCCCATCAGGTCCAGTCGCACGCGGAGATCGGATAGCCCCTGCAGCGGCAGATCGGTAATTAAAAACACGTACTGGGTCCAGCCGGAGGAAATCTTGACCGTGCTGGGGGCAGCGC
>JALSGI010000710.1 GCA_026982835.1 Planctomycetota bacterium
CCCAGCTGGCAATGAAACGGATTTGCCACAAGGCCACCAGCACCGGCACCACGCATCCGCCCACGTTCACGGCGATCACCGTCTCTCGGCGTACCGGCATCCTGGCAAGCACACGGCTCAAGCCCCAGGGGTCCCAGACGTACGTCACTTCTTCCTCGCGGGGGATGCGGTACACCGGCAGGTTGACCAGGCCGCCCAGCAGGATACCGAAGAGGGCCAGGGCCGCCTGGGTCTGGGTTAGGTGGAGGTGGCGGAGGGCTGTTTCGATAAACTGGAGAAAATAGAAGGGGATCAAGCAGAGGATCAGCAGGATGGTGGCGGCCACCAGGCAGGAGCCCAGCGGGGGAGAGGCAGAGAAGGGATGCGGGCGCATGATATCGCAGGACCTGGAACCCAAGCGGCAGGCCGGCACCAACCCGATGGCCGCGTTTGTATCGGAAAAACCTCTGCGGGGCCAGGGCTTTTCCCGCAGAAGCGGAGAAATCGGGAGCTGGCATGCTGGGAAGAAATGGGCATGCTTGGCGGCAATTGGCTTGGGTGAAGCGGATGCGATGGGGAATCAGGATAAACAAGATGTTGCCGTTTTGAGAGAATTAGCAGGAGGGGCAATTTTTCCTTTTTTTCCTTGACACCAACCTTCCGGCTGGTATGTTAGCCGCTAGATTTCCTGTTTATCCCAGTTTGGTAAGCTATTCTATTTTGACAGCCGGCCGTTTGTTACCTGAAGTTGGTGCAGACTGGCAAGCAAGTAGAGTGTCCCCACGCTTTACCCGCCGCCGAGCGAGGGGGCATTGTTCCGTGGGACTTGGCGGTAACCCGTTTGTCCAAGAGGAGGACCTGGAATGAACCGAGTGCTCATGCTGGGGATTGCAAGCTTTGTTGTTGTTGTGGGCCTTGCCATGGTGCAAGGTGCGACCCAGAAGGCAGAGGCGGGGCTTTTTTGGGGTCGCTGCCATGCCTGTCATGCTTGTCACGCCGCTGCTTGTCACGCCAGTGACCAGTGTCACGCCTGTCACGCCTGTCACGCTTGTCATAGCCGCTGCCACCGGTTCCGCTTGTTCCGGCGGTGCCATAGCCGCGGCTGCCACCGGTGCCACGGCTGCCACCGGGCTCGTGGCTGCCATCGGGCTCGTGGCTGCCATCGGGCTCGTGGCTGCCATCGGGCTCGTGGCTGCCATCGGCGGCATCGTTGCCATGGGTGCCACGGGTGCCATGGCGGCAGCGCCCCGGCCAAAAAGGCAGCTCCCCCCACCCCCAAAAAGGCCAAAGAGGGCAAAAAGGCTGCCTAGTTGAGAGTTGTTTTCCGGTGGTTTAGGTCAAACCGGTAAAAGCAAACCGGACCGGTGAGAGAGAACCGGTCCGGTTTTCTTTTTGTCCCGCCTCCGTTCCCCCCCTGCCAAGGAGCATGCTACATTTAACAGGATTGTCCCCTTCCCCACTTGGCGAATCCTGCTCCATCCATGGACTCCCAACAACCCTCTTCGCCCCCAGGCAAGGCCGGAGTTTCTGAACCGTCGGCGGCGGTGCGCACGGTGGTCAGTTTTTTGCTCTTTGCCCACTTGTTTTCTTTGCTGTTGAGCTGGGGCATGTGGC
>JALSGI010000711.1 GCA_026982835.1 Planctomycetota bacterium
TGAAGCTCACCGGCCGGGAGGCCCTTCGCTACGCCCTGGCGGCCGAAAGCGCCGAGTCGCTGGAAGAGTTGCAGAGCCGCTTCGGGATCGAGGAGCCGCTGCCGGAGATCGAGTTCACCTGGCTGGACGTGCTGCTGGACGCCCTGACCAGCGATGCGGTGCTTTGGGCCTTGCTGCTGCTGGGCGGCATCTCGCTTTATATCGAGCTGCAAACCCCCGGCATCGGCGTGGGTGCCGCCGTGGCCACCATTTGCTTTTTGCTCTATTTTTGGGGCAACTACCTGGGCGGCACCGTGGGCTGGCTGGAGGTGGTGCTGTTTTTGTGCGGGCTGGTGTTCCTGTTGCTGGAGATTTTCGTGTTTCCGGGCTTTGGTATCTTCGGCCTGGCCGGGGGGCTGATGGTGCTGGCCTCGCTGGTACTGGCCCTGGTCACGCTGCAAGGGCTGCCCACTAGCACCGCCGAGCTGCTGCAACTGCGGCACGCCCTGGCCGTGGTGGCTTCGGCCTTGGTGGGCATGGTGGTTGCCGTGGTGCTGTTGCGGCGCTGGCTGCCCCGGACCCCGGGCGTGAACCGCATCCTGCTGGAGCCCCCCTCGGAAGAAGAACGCCGCCAGATCCAGCAACGGGAAACCCTGGCCCGCTACGACCACCTGCTGGGCAAGCAAGGCAAGACGACCACGCCGCTGGTGCCCTCGGGCAAGGCCCGCTTCGACGACCAGGTGGTCAACGTCATCTCCGACACCGGGGACATGATCGACTCGGGCCAGGAGGTGGAAGTGGTCCGCGTGCAGGGGCTGCACGTCTGGGTGCGCCCGGTGCAGCAGGGCTAGGCGGCGAAGTGGTCTTGGGGGCGTGGCGAGCCGCGTGCGTCAGCACGCGGTTGTATTGCCGCTGGCGCTGGTTCTTGCATCCGCGAGCCGTGGGCGTAAGCCCACGGAGAGCATGGCAATCATGCGCCGCTTTCTTATCGTCTCCGGGAGCGTCAGCTCCCGGTTGCTTCAAACAAAGCAACCGCCGACGCGGTTCAAAACAACCGCAAGCTTACGCTTGCGGCTCGCCGGTCAGCCAGCCGCCGGACCCGGATGCAGTGAGGCTTTCTTTGCTCTCCATCAGAGAAGCTGGGGAGCCGCGGTTCGGACAGCCGAAACATCAAGCAGGGGCTTGTTTCTTTCGGCCCCGGGATGGTTCGCTCACCCTGCTTGGGAAAGGAAGCCTGCCGGTGAACCGCATCTGCCGCCGCCGCGTGCTGCAACTGGGGGCAAGCGCCTTGCTGGCCGGGCCCTCGGCCGTGGCCGCCGCCGGGCCGCGGATCGGCTCCCCGCAGGGCAGTGGCCCAGGGGCCCAAGTGCCGGAGCCGGACTGGCACGCCCGGCTGCAGCAGCTTGTGGCCCCCGAGGACTACTCGGCCGCGACGCTTCGCCGCGTGCAACAGCAACTGCTGGCCCCCTACGGAGGCTCGCACTTGCGGTTCCCCTTGGCCGAAAAGGCCCGTTACTATCACTGGGAGCTGTTTCGCTACCACCTCACCCCCTGGCACCAGGTGCATCACTACACGGAGCTGCCCCGGGAGCCGGGCCGAAAACCGCGCTGGATTCCCGGTTCGGACAGCGCCACCTGGAACGGGGCCTTGCTGGCCGCGCTGGCCTACCAGGTGGCCGTCACCGGCCAGAGGTGGGCGCTGGCCCGGCTGGAGGAGCTGATCCAGGGCATGGCTTTCTTCCTGGAAGTGACCCGCAGCCCCGGCCTGCTGGCCCGAAATGTCTCCCACTACCCAACCCCCGATCAGCCCGGCCAGCTCCGCTACCAGGCGCCCGACGGGCGGGTGTACTGGTACCGGGAGGATTCGGCCAAGGGCACCTATAACCAGGTGGCCGCCGGGTTGGGCACCGTGCTAGTGCTGCTGGAGGACCGTCTTTCTCCCCCGGCCCGGCAGAAGGCCCAATGGTGCCTTTCGCAACTGGCCATGCACCTGGTGCGGCAGGACTACCACATCACCAACTCCTCGGGCAAGCGCACTCCATACGGAAACCTGGTCCCGCTGGTGGGCAGCCAGGGAGTGCCGTTCAACGCCCAGGTGGCCTATCTGATCGTGGCCCTGGGGCACTATTTCCCTCCGCCGAAGAAAAACGAGCAGCAGCAACTGGCCGAAGAGTTTCATCGCTTGCGGCACAAGCACCACGCCTACTACGAGTCGCCCTGGCGCAGCCTGGTGCGGCCGCAGCGGGTTGGGGCCAGCCCGCTGGTCAAGGGGGTCAACGACCGCAACCACGTGGCCACGGCCGCCTATGGGAGCCTGTTGCTTGAGCGTTGGGCCGCCGGGCGGGAAGGCCGGGAAGTGGACGCCACGTTCGTCTATCAGATGGGACGCACGCTCTACTGGACCAGCCGCTACTTGCAGCCGCACCGCCACAGCCTGTGCAACTTCATGTGGGCCGCAGTGGTGCAAGACCCGGTGCTGGGCCCCCACCTGCTGCGGCGTCGGGAACGAGCCGACGAAATGCGGCGTCTGCGACAACTGGTGGCCGACGGCCGGGAGCAACTGCGCCACTTCCCGTTGGATCGGTTCGTCACCCGCGGCCGGCCGCTTCGCACCCGGACTCCCCAGTGGGTCGATCTGCGTCGCAGCGACGATTTCCACTGGAAATCCGACCCCTTTCACCGCTGGCAAGCCCGGCAGCCAACCCGAGAGACCACCTGCGGCACCGATTTTCTGCTGGCCTACTGGCTGATGCGCTACTGGCACCTGGGCTGATGCGGTTTGCTGAGCGCGTTCCCAAACCCAAACTCCCTCCGCACGGTGGCGTGCGGAGGGAGCGTTTTTTGCGACCGGGGGAGCTTGCCGGCTAGAACGTCCAGGTCAGCCCGGCAAAGGCACCGTGCAGGAACAGGTGCCCGTTGGCATCTACTTGCCGGATGGCGTTCAGATCGTCCAGCAGTCGGGGCATCTGGTCGGTGGTCAGGGCCACGCCGCTGACCGAAACCAGCCGGTAGCCCAGGTACAAGCTCAGCGAAGGCGTCAGGTAGTAGGCCGTGCCCACGTCCAGTTGGGCCAGGGTAGCAAAGTCGCCCTTGTTGGAGCGGATGTCCAGCCCCGTCTGCCCGTCGCCGGAATAGATGCGGTACTTCATGGTGATCTGGTTGGAGTAGATTCCTACCCGCGGAGCCACGAACACGCTCCAGCGGCAACTGGGATAATACTGCAACATGCAACCCACCTGGGCGCCGATGAGGTTGTTGCTCACGTCGATATCCAGGTAAACCTCGTTGGCCGGATCGGTGCCGAAGGTGGTGGAGGTGTCGGCCGAGGCGTAGAGGAAATCCTCGCTGAACTGGAACCAGCGGGCACCCACCAAGTAACTCATATACACCGGCCAGCAGGGGGAGAGCTGGAAGCTGTCGTGAAACAGGTTCAGCTCCACGTTGTGGAACTCGCTGCGGAGATTGGCCTTGTGGGCCAAGGCGTTGTCGTACCAGTCGTTGACCGGCGTGCCGCCGATGGACAGGCTGCGGAAGTCCAAGGCCGTACTGATCTGCCCGCCCGGATCCTGGACCAAGGAAACCACGTTCATCGGCTCCAGCGTCCAGTACGTGGCCAGCAGCCACCACTGGTGCCCGAACCGGTAGCCGAAGGTGGCTTCCACGCCTCCTTGGTAGTTGTCTTCAATATCCGGTGTGCTCAGCAGGCCCACGCTGGGATTGAGGGCATCGTAGCTGAGCCAGACGTCGTCGTTGTAATCGCGGGCCATGACCAGGCCGCCGACCTGGAACCACCAGCGATTGCAGCGGGGAACGCACGTGCCGATGCAATCCCAACCCGGTTCCGCAATCGCCGAGTCCATGCCCTCCTGGGCCGGCTGCGCAGGAACTACCGACTGGGTAACTCCCTCACCCACTTCCGGGGCCTCCGTGCCGTAGTGGGCCGGCAGGGCCGGTGGGGAAGGCATTTGCAATGTGGAAGGGGTGTCCAGGGCCGCCGGGGCTCCGTAGGGCTGTCCCAGGTACAGTCCCGTCTGGCCCCAGGCCAACGCCGGGAGCAACAAGCTCCAGGCCACCAGTGGCAACGTCTTCGGGAGGGCGTGCATGGAAAGGGCTCCTGTGGGCTGGAGGAGGAAAGGGGTCCGCACAGATTCCAAGGGTCCACCTCCCGCATCGGAACCCAAGTTGCCCCAAATCAACAAAACCCCCTCCCTTGTGTTGCCTTTTTACATCACCCATTTGCACAGGAGTTACAATTGGCCAATCCCGAATCCAACAAGCGGTCAAGCCGGAACAAGTGGCGCAACGGGCGTTTTCCCCCTGGTTGTTTCCGCTGAAAAAATGCGAAACCTGGGCCGAGAAAATCCGCCGCAGGGTTTTCTCTCGCTCCCCTGCCCCCTCTTTGCCGACCCTCTAAACACAGAAGAACGGTTGCACGCTGGATCATCTCTTTGCAGGAGCGAGGCGAAGGTGGGCATCTGGTCCTGGCTGCGGCGGCGGTGTCGGGGATGGATCGGGCAGGACCAACCGCACCGGCAGCTTCTCCGCCTGCTACGGCGCGCCCAGGTGAGGCATCTGCTGGAGCTGGGGATTTCCGATGCCGTGCGGACGCAGGCCGTGCTTCAACAACTGGCCCGCGCCACCGGCGGCACGATCCACTATACGGCCGTGGATCCGTTCGAGCTACGCCCCCGCCACCCCCTCCCCCTGCGACAAGCCTATACCCAGCTGAAGCTCCCCGGGGTGGAGGTCCACCTGCTGCCCGGCCCTTGGGCTGCGGCCCTGCAACGGCTGGTGCTCAGCGGCACGCGGGTGGATGCCGTGGTCATCTCCTCCAGGGTGGAGGAAGCATGCCTGCCGCAGCTCCTCGGTCTGCTTCCCCGGTTGCTGCGCCAGGGGGTCGTGTGGCGCGAAGTAGAAGACGAAGAAGGCCACGTGCGATTTGTTTGCCAATCTCTGGACCTGCCGCAGCAGCGCCCCCTGGCCGCTTGAGACACCGGCCGCTTTCGCATCAGGATGACTTTGGCCGCATGGCACTTTCCCGCGGCTTCCCGGGCATTTCCACATTTCCAGCAAGCCGGAATCCCTGATTGACCCTGGGAAAAAAGACGATTATAGTAAGCGTAGGTCTCCGGCTTGCGGGGCGGTGCTGGCCCGAAGCCGGGTTTTCACGTCTTGGTTTTCCTGTCCAGAGAGCAAGTTTCCCGGGGATCGGAAGCCGCCGCTTGGATGTTTGGGTATCCCGTAAAGCGGAAGCTTTCCCGGTGGCATGGACGTGATCGGGAACAGAGCTGAGGCACTGGCCCTGCGCGCTTCTGGCGCGGCCCTTACCAGGCAAGGGATTGATGAGCACTGCAGGCGCACGACCGGAATCCTCCGCTGGCGGGCAGGATGCTCTCCGGCAACCGCAACCTCCGGCCCCAGGCACTCCACCCCCTGCGCCGGTGCCGGCCGACGGGCCAACGGTCATCTCCAACGCCCCCCCTCTGCCCACCCCCGGAGCCACGACCGATTGGGCCCGCCAGCTGGTGGGACAGCAGCTGGAACACTTCCGCCTGGACTCGCTCATCGGAGGCGGGGGGATGGGCGTGGTGTTCCGGGCCACCGACCTGCGGCTGAACCGAACCGTGGCCCTGAAAGTCCTTTCCCAAATGCACGCCCAGGACCCCGAAACGGTCCGCCGCTTCCAGAACGAAGCCCGATCCGCCGCCCGACTGGACCACGAGAACATTGCCCGGGTGTACTACGTGGGGCGGGACCGGGGACTGTACTTCATCGTCTTCGAGTACATCCAGGGGATCAACCTGCGCGATCTGGTGGCACGGCAAGGCCCCCTGCCGGTGGCCCAGGCCCTGCAACTGCTGTTCCAGGTGGCCCAGGCCCTGGCACATGCCCACTCCCGAAACGTGGTCCACCGCGACGTCAAGCCCTCCAACGTGCTAATCACCCCGGACGGCAAGGCCAAGCTGGTGGACATGGGCCTGGCCCGGCTCCACGAAGTGGATCAGTCCCACGACCTGACCGCCAGCGGGGTCACGCTGGGCACGTTCGATTACATCTCCCCGGAACAAGCCCGCGACCCCCGCAACGTGGACATCCGCAGCGACATCTACTCGCTGGGCTGCACGCTGTTTTTCGTACTCACCGGCCGGCCCCCTTTCCCTCACGGCACGGTGTTGCAAAAGCTCCTCCAGCACCAAAACGAACCGCCGCCGAAGCTACGGGAGCTGAATCCCCAGCTGCCCGAAGAACTCTCTCAGCTGGTGCACCACATGCTGGCCAAGGATCCGGCCCAGCGATTCCAGACCCCCGGCGAGCTGATCGGCCAGATCGTCCGCGTGGCCGACCAGTTGGGGGTGGCCTTGGTGGGCGAGGTGCCGCTTTCGCTGCCGCAGCCCTCCTGGCGGGACCGAAGCTGGCTACTGGCAGTCCGATGGCTGGTGCCGCTGGGCGTGTTGGCGCTGCTGGCCCTGGGGGTGCAGGTGGCGATTTCCTGGACCAGCCAACCGATCCGCCCGCCCCTGGAACTGGCCACCACACCCTCGCCGCCCACCCCGGAATCCCCTTTGGCTCCAAGTGGTCCCTCCTCTGGGCCGCCACCACGGGAAGCTCCCGACCCGGGAGACGACATCCCGGGACAGCGCCCCTTGCCTCCTGCCTCCTCCGGCGGCCAGCAGTCAGACACCGGGGAAGGCACCACCGGGGAAGCTGGAGCCACCTCAACCGACTCCGAAGAACAACCCTCCGCGGCCCCGACCCCCGCGGACGACTCTTCCTCCGGCCCCGGGCATCTCGGCCCTTCCCAATCCGGCACGCTGGGAGCGGCCGTGGGTTCGGTGGAACTGGGGCCGCAGGCTGCCGGGGCCGAGCTGCTGCTTGCCGATGTGCCCCAAGGAGTTCCCTCTTCGCCCTCTCCCCAGCCCTCGGCCCAACCGCAGCCCCCCCCGCCGGGCGTTTGGGTGGTGGATCCCCAGGCGGACTCCGATCCCCGGGTCCGAGTGGTGCCCACGCTGCGCGAGGCGGCCGAACGGGTCGCCAGCGGCGAAGTGATCGAACTGCGCTTCAACGGCCCTGGGGCCCAGCGACCGTGGCAGTGGAACCAGCGCCGGGTGACCATCCGGGCCGCCCCCGGCTATCGGCCCGAGCTGCTCTTTGCCCCCGAAGACCCCGACCCGGTCCAGCAGCCCCGGCAAATGATCTCCCTGCGCGAGGCCCGGGTGCGTTTTTTGGGCGTGGCCCTGCGGCTGGACCTCAGTGGGGTCCCCGCCAGCCAGGGTTGGAGTTTGTTCCAACTGGATCGCGGGGCGGAGCTGGAGCTGGACGACTGCGTGCTCACCGTGGTCAATGCGTCCGGTTCCCGGCAGAGCTTCCACCCGCAGGTGCGATTCTTCGCCCTGGCTCCCGCCGGAAGCAAGGAAGCCATGATGATGCCCATGTCACCCCCGGAAGAACTCCCCCAACTGAGGATCACCCTCCGCAACACGGTGGTTCGCGGGGAGGCTATGCTGGTGCAGCCGGCCGCCGGGGCTGCATTGCACCTGGAGTGGCTCAACGGCTTTTGGGCCTCCCCGGAGCCGATGCTCGTGTTTGAAGAAAGCGGTTCCGCCCAAGGGCGAACCCCTTTCCAGCTTCAGCTCCGCCTGGATCACCTGACGGCGCTTTTGGACGGCGGGCTGGTGCGAGCCCAACTGGCCACTTCGGCGGAATCCCTGCACTGGCACCTGGTGTGCGAAAACTCCCTGCTACTCTCCTCCAACGAATCGCCGCTGTTCCAAATCACCGCCCCCGGCGATCCCCAATCGGCCTGGAAAAACTTCCGCTGGAGCGGGCAAAGCAACTTCCTGCTGGGTTTCCAGACCCTGCTGCTGTGGCAGGGCCAGCAGCCGGATCAACGGCAGTCCCTGGATCGGAGCCAGTGGGCGGAGCTTCCCGGGGTAGAAGATGCCTCGCTGGAAAACGCCCCGGTCCGCTGGCACCGGCCCTTGCCGCAGCAACAGCCCTACCACCAGCTGGCCCCGTCCCAGTTCCGGCTCCATCCGGCCGCCGGCAATCCGGCGCTGCGAGCCGGAACGGACAACAAGGACGCCGGAGCCGACTTGGACCTGCTCCCCGCCGCCCCCACAAGCCAACCCTCCGCCCCGGAGTAATCGCTTCCCTGGCCGCCTCCGCTGCCGCTTTACTGCTTGCCCACCAGGGCCAGCCAGCAGACCAGATGGATTTCTTCCGGCTGGATCGGCGGAAGCGGTTCCGGCACCTGGCAAGGCTCGATGCCCCAGTGGTCGATCCGTTCGGCAATCTGCTTGGCCTTTTCCAGTTCGCCCAGGTTCGGGTCCTCGAACACAAGACGGATGTCCCGTTCCACGGCCAGCGACCAGGGGCTCAGCACGCGATTGAGCAGTTCGTCCACTTCGTGTTGGGTCATTCCCGGCGGCGGGGTGTGGCGGAGAAACTCGGCCACCTTGCGGTTCAAGGGGCGTAGCCGCGGCTGGAGATTGGCCGGATCGGTCAGCCGTTGCCATTGTTCAAAAATATTTTGCCGGGCTTGCTGCCAGGCCTCAAAGGCTTCCAGGCGCATCGCGTCTGGTAGCTCACGCGGGGTGGATTCCTCGCACTGGATTAGCCGCAAGCAGGTGCCTTCTTCGCCCACAAGCTCGCCACCCTGCCGGGGCACAAAACGCATGAAGTACTTTTTGTTTTTTTCTTTCAGGCCCACCCGGGCCAGGAAGAAAAACCCGCTGGGGCCGGAAGTGCGCATGCCGGAACCGGCTTTCCAGGGCATTTCTTCCAGTTCGTCGCGGTACTTTTGCAAAGCCCGGCGAAGCACGGCCCGGTGCTCCTCGCTGCTCAGGGCCGCCGAGGGGCGTCCCCCTTCTTCAAACAGGGTGGGGTCCTCGTTGAGGATTTGCTCAATCTCCCGGCGGCTTTCACTAAAGGAGCGTTCCACCTGGGGCGAGTCGGCCAGCGGCGGGGTTTCCACGCCCACGCTGGCGGCGGCCTGGGCCAGCTTGCGGCGTATCCGCTCGTCCAGGTCCAGCAGCTTTTTCAGCTCCTCGTTGGGGAAGAAGCTCATCAGGTGGATTTCTTTGTGCGGGCTGGTGATGCGGTCCACCCGGCCATGACGCTGGATCAACCGCATGGGATTCCAGGGCAAGTCGAAGTTGATGATGTTGCAGCAGTCTTGCAGGTTCATCCCCTCGGAGATCACGTCGGTGGAAAGCAGCAGGTCGAAGTGGTCTTCGCCCCCCTTGTCCCCGGCGGCCGAAGGAGCAAAACGGCGTATGGCTTCTTCCCGCTTGAGGCCGTGCCGGTAATCCTGTCCGCTGACCGAAACCATCCGCCCCCGATAAACGGCCAGCTGAGGGTCCTGTTCCACCCGGCGCTGCAAAAACTGCTCGATCCACTCCAGCGTATCCTCAAAGGCCGTAAAGATGATCACCTTCCGCTTGCGACGCTCGTCCTGGTCGTCCAGGGCTTCGTCTTCGGCCCGGGCGACCACGCAGGCTAGCAGTTGGGCCAATTGTTCCAGCTTGGGGTCATCCTCGGGCTGGACCTGCTGGAGCTGTTCCAGCCAGCGTCGCAGCAGGTCCCGATCCGCCTCCACGGCTTGTTTCAGTTCGCGGCGGTCGTACCGTCTGGCCGGTTCGGCCGGGGCGTCGGCAATCAGCTCTTTGAGCGATTCGTCGTCCACTTCGTCCCCGGCGGCCGAGAGTTCCTTCACGGCTTCTTTGCCCAGCACGCGGCCTTGTTGCAGCCCTTGCAAAAAAGTGTCGTGCTCGGCCAGCATTCGCTCCAGGGTGCAGCGGAACGCATGCACCGAAGACTCAAACCGCTTCAGCAGCCCGCTACGCAACAAACCCACCACGGGGCTCTCCTCCGGGGAGCCGTCTTCCCGGTACTGGGGTTTGAGGAACAAGTTGGGCTGGTATCGGGCAAGCGACATCTCCGGCAGTCCGTCCTCGGGGGCCAGGGCTCGTTCCAGCTCGCCCAGCAAGCGGCGCATCCAGCGGGGGCTTGGGTAGCGCAGGGTGTGCAGCACCGGCCGAGGAAAGCGAATCAGCACCCGACGCCCGTCGTCCAGTTCGATCTGCTCGTGGGGATACTCCCGGTTGATGAACCCCCGCGTGCGCTTCACCACCGTGGCGTCCAGCACCGGGTACAGCAGGTCCGGTTCCAGGTTGAAGGGGTCCTGGGCCATGGCCGTGGTGAAACGCTCCCGAACCGAAAGCACGCCCCGGTGGGCCAGAGCCGCATCCTGCCGCAAAAAGTAGCGAATCAGGTAGTACAGGTCCCACAGGCTGTTGTTCACCGGCGTGGCCGAAAGCAGCAGCACCTTGGGGTATCGGGCCTTGCGCAGCAGCCGTTGCAGCACCACGGCCCGCTTCGGCGTGCCCGGGTTGCGGTAGTGGTGGGCCTCGTCGATGATGACCAGGGCGTATTCTTTCACGGGCCGTTGCAGATACTCCCGGCGTCCGCCCAGTTGTTTTTCTTCCCCAAGCTGTTCGTAGGAGAGGGTTTCTACGAACAACTGGTGTTTAAACAAAAAGTGCCGCCAAGTGCTGTCTCTTAGGGCGGCCGGGCAGATCAAAAGCACCCGCTGCCGGTTTTCGATAAACCGCCGGGCGACCTCACCGGCCAGGTAGGTCTTGCCCAGTCCCACGCTGTCGGCCAACAGCACTCCCCCGTGCTGGTCCATGATCCGCATCGCACGCCACACCCCGTGCTTTTGAAACTCGGTGAGCCGGATGGGGGCTTGTTTTTCTTCCTGGGCCAGCTGGTCTCCGTAAAGCTCGTACAGCACCCGCAGGTAGATCAAAAACGGCGGAAACTCCTGCAGCAGTCGGTCGTAGATGGCCGCCAGGTCGAACGGTTCGGCCTGTTGCCAGAGTTCTTCAAACCACTGCTGGACCCGCCGTACCAGTTCCGGATCGTAGTGGCCCAGGTTCAACTCCAGGTTCCCGCACAGCCCGCCCCAGGTCAGGTTCGAAGAGCCCACCAGCACGCCCCCCTCTTGCGTGCGGAACAGGTAGGCCTTGGCGTGTAGAATCCGGTGGCGGCACTGGCGGACTTGCATTTGCTGGGAGTGCAAAAGCTTCAGCAGCCGCCGCACCCAGCGGTCCTCTTCCCGGTCAAAGGGCAACAGGTCCCGCTGCCGACGAAGCCCCCGCGATAGTTCC
>JALSGI010000712.1 GCA_026982835.1 Planctomycetota bacterium
TGACCGTGTTGGCCCTGGCCGCGGCCGCCTGGATCGTCAAGCATCCGCCTCGGCGGGCCAGGCTGGCCCCGGAGGAAGAAACCGCCGGTTTGTCGCAGTTGGGCGGCTCCTGGGGATTGTTCCTTCTGGTAGTGGGGATGCTGCTTGTGGTGCTGGGCTGGGAAGCCGATCGGGCCGTGGCCGTGTTTGCCCCGCTGGCCCGACCGCTGGGACTCACCCTGGTGTGGACCCTGCTGGCCGCCGCGCTGCTGTGGGGGGTGCGCGGGCGCCCCTGGGAAGAGCGGATGGTGTGGACGGCCCTCGCCTTGGCCCCCTTGGTGCTAAAGTTGCTGGCCTTCGATTTGAAACACTGGGGCTTCGGCTCCGGCTATGCCTTCCACCGGGGGGTGTCGGTCCTGGGCACCCTGTTGCGTATGTTCGACTTTGCCTTGGTGGGCGGGGTGTTGCTGCTAGCCGGGGGACTGGTTTCCCGGAAGGAGGAAAAACCCTGTACCTTGGCCGCTTGCTGCGGCCTGGCGGCCTTGGCCGTGTTGTGGCTCTCGCTGACGCTGGAGACCAGCACGTGGCTCTATCACCGCGTGCCGGGGTTCCAGGCCGGAGGGGTTTCGATTCTTTGGGCCCTGTTCGCTTTGGCGTTGCTGCTGGGAGGGATTCTGCGGCGAGCGGCCTTGGTGCGTTGGCTGGGGCTAGGGCTGTTTGCCCTGGTGGCGGTGAAGGTGTTCCTGGTGGATCTGCGACACCTGGATGCCTTCTATCGCATCGTGGCCTTCGTGGTGCTGGGCCTGCTGGTGCTGGCCGGTTCCTGGCTCTACATGCGGCACAGCGAACGATTCCAGCAAGGCAAGACGGCCCCGCCTGGGGCCTGAGGCCTTGGGGCATTGAGCAAGGGGCGTGGGGGCTTGGAGGCCTGGAGGGGTGGCGAGCCGCGCACCGTAAGCCCGCGGTTGAGCGGCGAGCCGCCGACTTCAGTCGGCGGAGAAAATCGACATGCGTTTTTTCTTGGCTCTCCCCGGGCTAAAGCCCGGGGCTCGCCAAGCCGGGGGCTCGCCAACCGCGTGCTGACGCACGCGGCTCGCCGGACAAGCATCGACTCGTTTTTTGCTTGGAAACGCTCCGTCTTGTGCTGGCACGCGAAACACGTACTCAACGTCCTCAGTCGGCGGAGAACAGCCAGCCGCTGGCCCTTAGCCGGCTTTTTTTTGCTTGTTCTGCGCGGCTACGGGCAATCGCAGGGTGAAGGCGGTTCCCTTGCCCACGGTGCTTTCCACCCGGATGCGGCCCTGGTGTTTCTGGATGATCTCGCGACACATGGCCAGGCCCAGCCCGGTGCCCCCCTTGCCGGTGGAGTCCGGCCCCTGCTTGGTGGTGTAGAAGGGCTCGAAGATGTGGGGCAGTTGTTCGGGCGGAATGCCTGTGCCCGTGTCCCGAACCGTCAGGTTGACGAACCTCTCCTGGGCATCGGCCTCGATCTTCAGAATGACCCTTCCCCCGTGGGGCATGGCTTGCCGGGCGTTGACCAGCAGGTTGACCAGCACTTGCTGGATTTGCTGGGGATTGATCCACACCTGGGGAGCGGGTCGGAAATAGCGTTCGACCACCACGCGGTGCTTGTTCAGCTCCCGCTCCAGCAAAAACAAGGTGTCCTCCACCAGCGTATGCAGGGAGACAGCTTCGCGGCGTTCGGAGGCCTGGCGGGCCAGGCCCAGCACCCCTTGGGTGATCCGCGAGGCCCGCTGCCCGGCATCCAGGATTTTGCGAAACGCCTTCTCTCGCGTGGCGTCGTCCCCGTGACGCAGGCCCAGCTTGGCGTAGTTGATAATGGTGGTGAGCACGTTGTTGAACTCGTGGGCCACCGTGCCGACCAGCTCCCCCAGGCTGACCAGCCGCTGGGACTGGATCAGCCGCTGTTGCAGCTGGTGAAGCTGTTGCAGCAACTGCTGTTGCTCAAGGGGGGCGGCGTCGGGGCGATTTGCCGGGGGCCGCCGGGAGGCTTGGGAAGGTGGGGTGCTCATGACCGACAGGAATCCACCAAAGGCCAGGGATGCGCCACAGCGCCGATGTTTCGTAGCCACAGCCGCTTTCGCCTGCTGTCTCTGGTTTCTCTTATCGTCTGGCCCAATGGGAGAATTGAAGCGGAAACGCCAACTCCCCCGGGTGCCCCGGCTCGGCCTGGGGGGGCAGGGGAATTGAACCACAACCCTTTTTTGGCCGATTGCTCTGGAATGATTCCACATTGCCGGTATAACTGCCGTCCTCGGTTCGAAGGCCCACCAACCAGCCAGGGGGAGGGAGAGCTCAGTGTTGCCACGCTCGGCATGCCAGCACTGATGTCTCCCCTTGCAGCCTTCGGAAACCGGAATGAAACCAACGCACGATCATCCCGTCCCTGACGCCTCCTCTGTGGCTCAATCGGTCCCGGGTGCTCTTAGCTCCCAGGAGCAGGAGAGGTTGCTGCCTGGCCGCCGGCCGCAGCTGCTAGCGGCGCTGGTGCTAGGCGGCATCTTCGCCTATCCGCTGCTGCTGGGAATCCCCCTGTTGGATCCCGACGAGGGGCTGCATGCCAGCATCGCCCAGGAAATGGTCGAGGGCGGGGATTGGCTGGTTCCGCGATTGCTGGGGCATGCGTTTTGGGACAAGCCGATTCTCTACTTCTGGGTCCAGGCCGTGTCGTTGCGGTGGCTGGGCATGCACGAGGCGGCCGTGCGTTTGCCAGGGCTGCTTTTCGGCCTGCTGGGCGTATGGAGCACCGCCTGGTTGGGTCGGGAGTTGTTCAACCCTCGGGCCGGATTCCTGGCTGGATTGTGCTATGCCACCACGGTGCTGCCGGCTTCGCTGGTCCAGGCGGCAGTGCACGACGTGGCCCTGGTGCTGTGGACCAACCTGGCGCTGCTGGCCCTGTGGAAGATGCAGCACCGTGCCCACTCCTTTTCCCGCAGCAAGTACATGCTTGCCGCAGGAGTGGTCCTGGGGCTTTCGGTGCTGACCAAGGGGCTGGTGGGCGTGGCCCTGGTGGGGATCGCCTTTGGCGTGTATTTGCTGGCCACGGGGCAGCTTCGCTGGTGGCACTGCGTGCTGGGGGCGGGAGTGCTGCTAGTGGCCGCGGCCGTGGCTGCCCCTTGGTACCTGGCCATGGAGGTGCGCAACCCGGGCTACTTGCACTACTTTTTCATTCAGCGCCATTTTCAGGGTTATCTCTCCTCGGCCCAGTGGCACGGCCGCCAGCCGTGGTGGTACTACTTGCCGGTGGTGCTGGGGGGAGGGTTGCCTTGGATCTGCTACCTGCCGGCCGCGGGTCTGGAACATGCCCTGCGCCGGTTCGGCCCGACGGCGGAACGCTCGGCTTGCTCCCGGGGCTTTCTGCAAGGGATGGCCTTGTTGTGGTGCTGGCTTGTCGGCGGGATCGTGTTTTTCTCCCTGGCCAAGGCCAAGCTGGTCACTTACCTGTGGCCGGTGTTTCCGGCCGTGGCCTTGCTGGCGGCCGCCGTCTGGGAACGGCTGCTGTGCGACCGACTGGCACGGCTCTCCCGGCAAGCAATGGCCCTGACGCTGGTGACGACCAGTTTCATCGGACCGGTGGCGCTGCCGGCGGCCATGGGCGTGGTGGAGCACAAGTTCGGCTTTCGGCTAGGCCCGGTGGCGTACGCCTTGGGGCTGCCCGTGGCCTTCAGCGGCTGGCTGGTTCTGTACTTCTGGTGGCGGGGTCGTCCCTGGCACAGCCTGAGCACGGCTTTTGTCTCCCTGGCCCTGCACCTGGCCTTTGTGATGACGGTGGTCATTCCGCCGCTGAGTCGCACGGTGACGGCCCAGCCCCTGGCCGAGTTTTTCAACGCCCAGGGAACCCTTCCTCCGCGGATGGTATTCGTGCAAGGGCGAGTGGGCTCGTTTGTTTTCTACCTGCACCCGGCCTTGCGAGAACAGCTGCGGCGGCGTCCGCCGGAGCGAAAACTCCTGTGCGAACTCCCCTCCCCCTTGCCTAAAGAGACCGTCTTCATCGTTCCCGAACGATACGTTGCGGCGTTCCGGAAACATCCGGGAGGATGTCCGCTATGCGGCTGTCCCATGGGATGGCTCTGGGTGTTCCGCTCCCGCAGCCGCCCGCCGGATTCGCCTGCGGCGGCGGTTTCCACGGCGCAAGGTCCTCTTTCTGCCGGGGACGCCAGGACCAAGTGAGCCTCTCCGCCGTGGGGCGTCAGCGGCTTTCCCTGTCCGAAGGCGGCAGCTCCCCCATCGCGCAGGGTGCCGCTCAAGAGAGCACTTCCAGTTCCACCTCGAAACCCTTGCTGGTGGGCATCCCCGAGCCGTGCGTGTCGGAATCCATCAAGCGGCTGGACAGCTCCCCATAGGGAACAAACAGCACCCCCGGGGGCAGATCGCCGTCTTTGGCCGGGATGACCACGGCCTCCGCTTCCCCGGCGGCATTGCGCAGCCGCACGCGGGCTCCTGGGGCCAGCTTCAGCCGCTGCATGTCCTCGGGGGCCATCTGCACCCGGGAGGTTTCCTCTTGATACTCCGGTGTGAACTTCCCCTGGCTGATTCCGCACCCCTGGCGGCTGGTACGCCCGGGGATGAGCACGAAGATGTTTTGGGCCATGCTGGGCTACTCCGAACGGGAAGAGGCTGCCGCAGCCAGCTTTTGCCGCAAGCGACGCGCTCGCAACACGCTCCCGTGCCGCTGCAACGAAGTGTCCGACTCGTAGGCGGCCACGGCTTGCTGGTACTTGCCCGCCGCCTCGTAGGCCCGCCCCAGGTTGTACCGCGCCCCGTCGATCCACCGCCGGTACTGCTTGTTGCCCAGGATACGATGCTCCAGGTACTCGATGGCCGCCGGGTAGTCCTGGCGATCGTAAGCGGCCAGGCCCAGCCAGTAGGTGGCGTCCTCCTTGGCCTGCAGCAGAGCCTTCCAGAGAGATTCGGCCTGCTGGGCCTGATGCTGCATCTGCTGCAATTGGTCGGGGGGGACGGTGGGATCGTTTTGCAGCCGTTTGAGCTGGTCGCGCATGGCGAGCAACTGCTGGTGGAGTTTTTCCAGCTCGTGCCGGGGAATGCGGAGCAACTGGTAATGATGTACGGCCCCTTGCTCCCCGGGGAGTTCTCCTCGGAAATGCAAGATGCGGGCTTGCCACAGCGGCCGGGGTACCTCTTCCACTTCGCTGGTGCGGTTTCGGGGGTCGGGTTGGCTCTCCTGGCCGGAGGCGGCTTGCTCGCGCTGGCGTTGTTGCTCCCGCTGTTTCAGGAAGTTCCAACCGGCCTTGGCCAGCGCTCCTTCCAGGTTGAAACTTCGCTTGCCCCGCACGCGGTAGCCGGAAATTTCCAAAAACGGTTGCAACTTGCGCAGCTCCGCTTCCCGCTCCGTCCCGCGGAGCTTGCTTTGCCGGATGCGGCACTGGTAAGGCCACAGCCAGGGACGCACCTGCTTGATGTGGGCGCAGCGCCCCAGCGTCTGGGCAATGTAGTCGGCGTGGATGCTCAGCACCAACCGTTGCGACCCGGCCAGCTGGTCTTCCAGCAACCGCATCCGCCGGGTGAGGAAGTGCGGCGAGGCCTCGAACAGGGCGACCAGTTCCCGCAGCTGCTCGGCCCGCACCGGATAGGTAAACCTCCCCGGCACGTCCAGTTGCCGCAGCACGCGCGGGTCTTCGGCCGCCTGGCGCAAGGTGGCCACCCCCTGGCCGTCCGGGCCGGGGATGGGCAAGCCCAGCCGGTGATCGAACAAGTACAGCTCCCCCTGGATGTAAACGGCCGGGATCCAGGGGCGGGGGGGATCGTTCTCTTTTTCCCCGGGAAACGCCAGCAGCACCACTTCCATCCCCTGTTGCCGGGCCAGCAGCATGAAGGTCCACACCCGGTTCAGCGGATGCCCCCGGCCGAACAACAAGGTCTGCCAGACCAGCTCGCGGACCTCCTTCTCGCCCACGTCTTGTATCTGGATGTTCCGCACCGTCCAGTCGAACAGCCGCTGGGCGGCTGCCAGCGAATCCTCCGCCTCCCCGGACGTCCCCCCCTGCCGCACCGCCTGGTCGGAAATCCACCGCAGCCACATCGACTCCAGCAACACCACCCCCTCGTGGTGCTCGAAAGAGAGACGGCCCAGCCGGGAAAAACCCAGCTGGTTCCTGAGTTCGGTAGGGACGAAGCGGGCCACCACCTGGGGGAGTTTCCAGCTTTGCGGCAAACGCTGCGACTCCACCCACTGGTTCAGCCGCTCCACCACGCGGGCCGTCACATGCTCCAGCTCGTACTCCTCGCACCGCTGCAGCATGTTGATCACGTAGGCCAGCAGCTTGCGTTCCCGCTGCTGGATCTCCTTCTGGGACTGCTGTTGCAAGGGGTCCAGCCGGGGGGCATCGGGCGTAAACAGCCACAGCAGAAACAGCACCACGGCCACGCCCACCACCGCCCAGCTCACCAGGGGACGCTGCTGGAACTGGCGCTGGATCCACTCCCCCAGGCTGAACGGTTCATCTGCCGGACTCATGACAAGTTCTCCACCACGCGGCGTATCTGGATAAGACGATGGATCAGGGATGAAAACTGGTCCAGGGGAATCATGTTGGGCCCGTCGCTCAACGCCTGGTCGGGGTCCGGGTGGGTTTCAAAGAACAGGGCGTCGGTACCCACGGCCACGGCGGCTCGGGCCAGCGGCTCGACCATCTCCCGGCAGCCGCCGCTGGCGTGGCCCAGCCCTCCCGGTTCCTGCACGCTGTGCGTAGCATCAAACACCACCGGAACGCCCAGGGCCTGCATTTGCGGGATGCTGCGCATGTCGTTGACCAGGCGGCCGTAGCCGAACAACGTGCCCCGCTCCCCAAGCAGCACGCCCGCGGCCCCGAAGTGCCGCAGCTTCTCCACCACGTGCCGCATGTCCCAGGGAGCGGCAAACTGGGGCTTTTTCACATGGACCGGCTTACCGGTCCGGGCGGCGGCTTGCAGCAGGTCGGTTTGTCGGGCCAGGAAGGCCGGCACCTGCACCAGATCGACCACTTCCCCCACCGCCGCCGCCTGGTGCGACTCGTGGATGTCGGTGGTCACCGGCAGTCCGCTCTCCCGGCGGGCTTCTTCCAGCCAGCGCAGCCCCCGCTCCAGGCCAGGCCCGCGGAAGGAATGCACGCTGGTGCGGTTGGCCTTGTCAAACGAGCTTTTGAACACCAGGGGGAGTTGCAACTGCTGGGCCACCCGGGCCAGATGCGCGGCCACTTGCAGCACCAGCTCCCGGGATTCCATCACGCAAGGGCCGGCGATGACCAGCAACGGCTCGCCCCGGCCGCATCGCCACGACCCGATACGCACCGGATCGACCATCTCGGCAACCATCCATTTACCTGCAATACAAGCCTGGCACGCCCCGGTTTTATCGTTCTCTCTCCATCATAAGTCACCGCAGCGTTGCTCCCAAGTGGGCTGGTAGGGGGGAGGACCCTCCACACTGGCCAGTTGCTTCTGGCGTGGTGGTCTGCCAGCGGAGAAAAACGCTGCTTTTTTGCCATCGACCAAGGGGGAGCTTGTTCTCCCGGCTCGCTGCTCTCCCGGAGCTTCTGCTCCAGGGGAGGAACAAGTGCTGATTTTCACGCCAAACGGGCGAGCCGGGAGCGTAAGCTCCCGGTTGCTCTAAACGAAGCAACAGCCGTACGGTTCGAAACAAACCGCACGCTCACGCATGCGGCTCGCCAGGCGGCAGGGCCGCCAGCCACTGGGAGCTGCCGCTCCAGGCGAGAATCGGCTGGCGGCGTGCGGCTTGCGTGGGTGCTTCCGCACCGGGCAGGAACAAAACGTGCTTGAAGAAAGCAACGCCCAGAGTGAACCTGCGGCTCACCAGGAGGTTCGCCCTCCCGGAGCTTCCGCTCCGATGCAAGAAAAAACGCAAATGCCACAAATGGGAGGGCGAGGCTCCGGCCGAGCCGCTGGAGTGGAAAAAGGTGTTGGGTTTGTTGGGCGTTCACTTACCAGCGAGCCTTTCCAAAACATGCGATCCTTGATCGCACGCTAAACACGCACGAAGCTCGGGGCTCGCCGTTTGCGGGAAAAAACGCTTGTTCTCGCATCGGTGCGGAAGCGCCCGCCCAAGACCCAAGACGGCGCACGCCGCAAGCCGATGCTGTTTCTCCCCGCACTGACGTGCGGGGCTCCGTATCCCTCCAAGCCCCCAAGCCTCCACGCCTCCACGCCCCAAGCACTGACGTGCGGGGCTCCGTATCCCTCCAAGCCCCCAAGCCTCCAAGCCCCCAAGCCCCCGGTGCGGAAGCACCCCGCGGCTGAAGCCGCGGGCTCGCCCAAGACCCAAGACCTCCGCGCACTGACCTGCGGGGCGAGCCACTTGGGGCGCGATCGGTTCAGGAGGCGTACATCAGCACCCCTACGGCGGCACCCACGGCCGCCAGGGTAACCACTACCAGCACGCCCAGTACGATGAGCTGGTTCCGCCTGGCCCGCCGCCGCCGGGCCAGCACTTCCTGGGCAGAGACGCGCGGAGCTTCCGCCCCGGAAGACTCAGCCGGAACCGCAGCCGAAGGCCCTGACGAAGCGGGAGAAACGGACACGGCCACTTCCCCTTCCGGCGAGCCTCCTGGCAGGGAGACCGTTGGGGCCAAAGAGGAGGGCTCCCCGGCGGCAGTTCGGGTTTCGGCCAATGGCTCCGCAGGCTCGCCGCCCCCGGGGGGAGCCTGGGCCGTTTGACCCAGTTGGGGGTCGGAGCCCAAGGCCGCACCGGCTCCCGCCCGCCGCACCTTGCGGACCACCCGCCGCCGGACGCCCCCCGGGGCCGAACCGATCCCCGAACCGGGAACCACCGAAGCCAGCTTCCCCGAGGAACCGCTGCCCACCCCCGCCTGTTGCAGAAACTGGAGCAGCAGTTCGGCCACTTCCTGCATGCTCTGCGGCCGCTCTTCCGGCTGCTTGGCCATCATGCGGCGGCACAGCTTGACCAGTTCCAGGGGCAACTCGGGCCGTAGTTCCAGCAAGTCGGGAGGCTGCTGGTTGACGTGCTGGACCATCCGCTGGGCCATGGTCCCCTCGTTGAACGGGGGCCGGCCGGAAAGCAGGTAGTAGAGCGTGCAGCCCAGGCTGTAGATGTCCGCCCGGTGGTCCACCTGGTGGCTGTTAAGACACTGTTCCGGGGCCAAGTAGTCGGCCGTGCCCAGCACCGTTTCGTTGTGCTCCAAGGTCAGCGAGGCTTGTTCGCCGCCTTCTTCTTGGGTAAAGCGGGCCAGCCCCAGGTCCAGCACCTTCACCGTGTCGCTGGCGTCCACCAGCAGGTTGCCCGGCTTCACATCCCGGTGCACCATGCCCGACTCGTGCGCATGCTGCAGACCCAAGGCGGCTTGGTAGATGTAGTGGGCCGCTTTTTCCGGGGCCAGGGGCCCCTGCTGCTTGACCATCTCCTGCAGGTCCTGCCCCTGCACGTACTCCATGACCAGGTAGTAGGTGCCGTCCTCTTCACCGAAGTCGTGGGCCATGACGATGTTGGGGTGCTTCAGGGCGGCGGCGGCTTGGGCCTCCCGGTAGAAGCGGTCCAGGTAGGATGACTCCCCCACCCGCCGGTGCGGCAACACCTTGATGGCCACGCGGCGCTTCATCAGCACGTGCTCGGCCAGGTAGACGCTGCTCATCCCCCCGGTGCCCAGGTGGTCCAGCAGCTTGTACTTGCCCAGAAAAAAACCTTTGTGCCGCCCTTCCAGCAGTTTTTCGGCCTGCCAGCGGGTGAGCAGGTTTTTGGAGACCAGGTACTCGGCGATTTTTTCCGGGGAAGGCTCCTTCTGCGGGGAGGCCTGCGAGAGCTTGTTCACCTGGGCCACCAGCTTTTGCAGCACGGCCGGCTCCAGCAGCTTGCTGCGCTCCAGGCAGCCCAGAAATCGTTGTGTGGAAACCTTTGCCATGCTGAAAACCGCTCGATCACAGGCACTCCGGACACCCACACCACCGGCGCCGAGGCAGGACCGCAGCGTGTTGCGAGCTGGAACCTGCCCCCTGGTCCGCTCCGCCCCGTGCCGAATGTGCCGCCCAGGCGCCTCTGTAACATTCTAGCACCGCCCCCCAGCATGCAAAAGCACCACGCGCCCCAAACCAGTGGCCCGATAACGCTATTCCGCTTCCCAGCCGGCCAGGCGGCGAAGCTGCCGGATGTACTCTTCGGGCAACCCGTGGTACTCGGCTCCCTCGATAACCAGCCGGGCGTAGTCCGCATCCGGCACTTCCTCTTCGCAGAGCCAGTCTTCGGTGGCCTGGTAGGCGACGGCTTGGACTTTTTCGCCCTGGTCGGTAACCACCTCCACCTGGATGCGGCGGTAGTGCCAAGGAGCCCCTTCACAACCGTCCAGCTTCTTCATCGCCTCGGGGTTGCAAAGATAGATCACGCCCCAGACTTCCCCCTTGGGGTCCTCGACGATGTTGGCCTTCACGTCTCCGCGGCTGCCCCGCTTGTTGAACGTCAGGCGGTAGCCCACCAGGCGACAGCGGCACACCTGGCGAATCGGCCCAGTGCGCTCCTCCTTCCACCCCGGAGACAGGTTGCTCCCGTAGGCGAAGTACCAGCAATCGCGTTGTACGTCCGACATGGGCTTTTTCCTTGAAAAGAGTCCCCGAACAAGAAAACGCGACTAAATAACGAACGTTAAACCTGCAATCTCAGTCAACCCATGGATAAAGAGGACCGAGGTGGCTCCCCGGTTCACTCCTGCTCCCCGCGCAGCACCAGCACGGCGCATGAGGCCAGCCGCACGGTACGCTCGGCCACCGAGCCGATCAGCAGCCGTTTGAGCCCCGTGGCTCCGTGCGAAGGCATCACGATCAACTCCGCCCTGATCTCCTCGGCATAGTCGGTGATCTCCCGCCCGGGATCGCCGAAGCGGACCACCACCTGCACCCCCTGGTAGCGCGGTTCCTGAAGCCGCTTGCGCAAGGCCTCCTCGGCATGACGTTGCCGGGCCGGCTCGTCGATGGTGGTCCAGAGCACCCCCGGGGCAGCCGGCTCCAGGATCGGCAGCACGTGCAGCACGTGGATGGCCTCGGGCCCGGTGCTCAGCTCCAAGGCCACGTCCAGCGCACGGAACGATTCTTGGGAGAAGTCCGTGGGCACAATCACCTTTTGCTTGGGCAGCCAGCTCATGGCCGCACTCGTCAGTCGGCGTCTTCGGTATCGCCGGTGTC
>JALSGI010000713.1 GCA_026982835.1 Planctomycetota bacterium
TGAGCTGCTGGGCCTGGTGATTCGCCATGTGGTGCTCAGTATTCGTTTGTTGGCCAACATGGTAGCCGGGCACCTGGTCATCCTGGGCTTGTTGGGAGCGGTGGTCGGTGCAGCGAACGCTTCGACTGGGGTATTTGCCACGGCTGCCTCGGTAACGGTGATTGGTTGTGCGTTGTTTTCGGTGCTTGAATTGTTCGTGGCTTTCTTGCAGGCTTACATCTTCACGTTTCTGGCGGCCTTGTACATTTCGCTGGCCGTCCATCACCACTAGAACCCACAGTCCGCTTCGGTTGTTCGTTTTCCTCCAGTGGCAAGGAGTAATCCAAAGTGAACAAGCTGGCCAAAGTAAAAGTATTTGCCTTGGCTCTGGTCGTAGTGCTGGCCACCGCTCCGGCGGCGTGGGCTCAAGGAGAAGGCGGCAGCACCCTGATCGAGTTTTCGGGGGCTTTCGGTACGGCGTTAGTGGTGATTGGGGCCGCCTACGGGATCGGCCGCCTGGCCGGCTCGGCCGTGGAGAGCATGGCCCGGCAGCCCGAGGTGGCCGGTACGATCCAGGTGGCCATGATTATCGCCGCAGCGTTGATCGAAGGGTTTACCTTCTACGCCCTGTACATCTGCTCGACCCAGAATCCTTTCGGTGGCTAAAGGGCAAGCCGTGTGATTTCCTGATGCCGGGAGAGGTTTCATGGCAACAATGCAACGTTGTGCCTGGGCGATCGTTTGCCTGGGACTGGTCGGGCTGGTGGTTCCGGCGGCGCCGGCGGCTGAAGACGCCCACGGTAAGCATGCCGCTGCAGAGCAGGGGGGCGATCACGCCCATATCGGCGAGGCGGGCGTCAATCGCGATCCCAGCGAGCTGCGCACCGATCTGGCCGTGTGGACCTTTTTGGTGTTCCTGGTGCTGCTGGGCGCGTTGTACCTGACGGCCTGGAAGCCGATCCTCGGGGCGCTGCAGCAGCGCGAGGAGCACATCGCCGGGCAAATCGCCGAGGCCGAGCGGCTCCAGCGCGAGGCCAAGGCGCTGCTGGCCCAGCACGAGCAAAAACTGGCCGAGGCCGCAGGCCAGGTCCGCGCCATGCTGGAAGAAGCCCGCCGCGACGCCGAACATGCCCGGCAGGAGATCCTGGAAAAAGCTCGGGAAGAAGCCGACCAGGAACGCCAGCGAGCCCTGGCCGACATCGAGCAAGCCCGTAAGGCCGCCCTGCAAGAGCTGGCCACCCGCAGTGCCGACCTGGCCGTGCAGCTGGCTTCCAAGATCCTCCAGACCCAGGTGGATCGCCAGGCCCACCACCAACTGATCGCCCAAGCCATCGGGGAGCTGGCCCAGACCAGCCAGAATTGATCCTCCCTGCCCGCTGTTCCCGCAAACCGGCCCATGAGCTCCGCAGAAGACATCCGCCAACTGGCCCGACACCAAACCGTGCTCGATGTAGAGGGCGAGCAGGTGGGGGAGCGTTACGCGCGGGCGTTTTTGCGGGCGGCCCAGCACGCCGACAATGTGGACGAGCTGGTGGAGGAGCTGGAGCAGTTCGTGGCCCAGGTGTTGATGAAACACCCAAAGGTCTTCAATGTGCTCAGTTCCCCA
>JALSGI010000714.1 GCA_026982835.1 Planctomycetota bacterium
TCGCAGCCCCATACCTGGGACGACCAGAGCCGAAACAACCTGCTGTTTGGTTTCCTGGCCCTGGGCGAAGGATGGCACAACACCCACCATGCCTTCCCCACCTCGGCCCGGCACGGGCTGCGCTGGTGGGAAGTGGACCTGAGCTACTGGTTCATTCGCACGCTTTCCTGGTTGGGGCTGGCCTGGGACATCAAGCTCCCCTCCCAGCGCACGCTGGAAAAAGTGGCCGCCAAGCGCCGGGAAATCAAGGCCCAACGCAAACAGGCCCGGCGCCGACGGAAATCCAAGCAGGAAGTCCTCCACTAGCCCGAGAACGCTCACCCCTGCGGCGCGGAAGGCTTTTGCCGCGCCTGGCGCAGCACGGCGCGGATCTGTTCCAGCCTTCGGGCCAGCTCTTGCTCGAACCCCCGCGGCCGCGGCCGGTAGTAGATGCGGTCCACGCCCAGGTAGTCCTGCGCCACGATCCCCTGTTCGGAGGTGTGGGCGTACTGGTAGCCTTCGCCGTGCCCTAGCCGCTTGGCACCCTGGTAGTGCCGGTCGCGCAAGTGCACCGGCACCGGCAGCAGCCGCCCCCCGCGCACGTCCGCCCTCGCCTGGGCAATTGCTTCCGTGGCGGCGTTGCTCTTGGGGGCGCAGGCCAGGTACGTGACGGCCTGGGCCAGGGTGAGCTGGCACTCGGGCAAGCCCACAAACTCGCACGCCTGCATGGCCGCAACCGCCAGCGGCAGAGCATGGGGATCGGCGTTGCCGATGTCCTCGCTGGCCAGGATGACCAGCCGCCGCGTGATGAACCGCACGTCCTCGCCCCCTTCCAGCATCCAGGCCAGCCAGTACAGGGCCGCGTCCGGGTCCGAGCCGCGGATGCTCTTGATCAGCGCGCTGGCCGCGTCGTAGTGGGCGTCCCCCTGCCGGTCGTAAACCACCGCCTTGCGCTGCACCGACTCGGCCAGCAGCTCCCGGGTAAGCCGCACCGGGCGTTCCCGGGTGGACAGCACGGCCACCTCCAGGGCCGAGAGAGCCCGGCGGGCGTCCCCGTCGCTCACCTCGGCCAGCCACTGCAGCGCTTCTTCCTCGGCCTGGATGGGAATCTGCCCCAAGCCCCGTTCCCGGTCGGCCAACGCCCGGCGGAGCACCTCCAGGATCTCCTGCTGGCTCAACGGGCGAAACTCGAACACGTGGCTGCGGCTCACCAGCGCACTGGTGAGGGCAAAGAACGGGTTTTGCGTCGTGGCCCCCACCAGCACCACCGTCCCCTCCTCCACGTGCGGCAGCAGCACGTCCTGCTGGGCCTTGTTGAAGCGGTGGATCTCGTCCACGAACAACACCGTGCGGCGGCCCGAGTGGGCAAGCTCGGCTTGGGCCTGCTGGATCACCTCCCGCAGCTCCTTCACCCCACTGGTAACGGCGTTGAGCTGCACGAAGCGGCTTTGGGTTTCGGCGGCGATGACTCGGGCCAGAGTGGTCTTGCCCGTCCCCGGGGGCCCGTAAAACACGGCCGAAGTCAACCGATCCGCCTCCAGCAGCCGCCGCAGCAGCTTGCCCGGTCCCAGAAAGTGTTGCTGCCCCACGAACTCCTCCAGCCGGCGGGGGCGCATCCGCGCCGGCAGCGGCTGGGCCGCACGGCGATGGGCCTCCTCCTGCCGGGCAAACAGCGATTCGCTCCCACTACGCACGCGAGCCACCGGCGGCTCCTCCCAGCTTTGAACCAGGCCCCCCTCAACCCACGCGGCTCCCTGCTCTTCGGTATAACACAAGCCCGGCAGCGTGTCAGCAAGCGGCGCCGAAGAGCGAATCATGCGCTGGACAAGCAAAGATTCCGTAGGAGAAAATAGGGCATTCTGCATCGTTCATAGCTCTCAGAGGGATATTGTCGCAGGGGGACCCCGGAAATGAACAAGAATCCCTCTCCTTGGCCCCTGGAAACGGGGGATCAGGCAACAACCGCCGCGGGGGCAATCGCCCTTGTCTGGGACGGACGATTCCAGGACCAGAAAGCCCTGGTTAAGTTCAAATACATCCGTAACCAGGGGAAGATGCAGAAGCTTCCTTCGGCCTTTTCCGCCGCTTGGAAGTACCAGCAACGCGTCGGGCAGTTGGGACTCCTGCCCGCGGCGCAGCATCCTGCAGTCGGTGTGCTTTCCCCTGCGGAGTTAGTTTCGGTTGCCCCATCGCGGCCCCTGGGGGAAGCGTGTGGGGAAGGACCGTCGGGTCCGCTGCTGGAATTGCTTCAGGACGCGGGAATTGTCGTGGCAAAGATACGCGTGACGGGCTCTCGGGCCCTGGGGATTCACCGGCCCGATTCCGACTGGGACTTGATCGTGCCTGTGTGGGAAGAACAGATCCCCCAGGTGCGCGAAACCCTTTGTCGCGCCCTTGAGCGGGGAGAGCTGAATATTCCGGAGGCTTCCAACACCTGGAGGCGGATTGATCAGTTGTTTCCTGGGGGAGGTGCTCGTGTTGTCGAGTCGAGGAGATTTGCCGAAACGGTCCAAAGCGGGAACTCGAAGGTGGCGATGATCTTCGTGGAAGCGTCCGAGCCAGCGCCGGCTCTTGGGCCCGACTGGGAGTGTGTGGGTAGGGCCGTTTTCCAGGGAGTCGTTAGGGACTCGCGCCACTCGGCGTTCAAAAGAGCAGGCTACGTGCTGGAAACACGCCAAGGCCCCGTTCACGGCATCTGCTACCACAAGCTAGGCAACCTGCTCCGAGAAGGAGATCAGATCGTCGTTGCGGGCTGGCACTACATCCAACCCCCGGACCGGCACTATCTGGTACAATTCTATCCGGAACCGGACCTGCTCGGCTGGCAATGCCCGCCGACTGCTTGAGCCGGTCGGCGGGGGGCTGATCCGCTCTCCGTATCCGGGATGTCCCTGGCAAGCGGGAAAAGGAGGAACCGGCGCGATTTTTCAAGGCTCCCAAGAAGGAAACCGGCAGATGGAAGAAACGTTACCGTTGCTTCTGGCGGGCGTTGGGCCGCACGCCAGGAGATTTTACCTTCCCGTGTTGGCCGGCCTGGCGGGCAGGTACGGGGTAAAGGTCGTGGCCGCCGTGGAGATCGACTCGGCCCGGGAAGAGGCGGCCAGGGCCTTGCAACAGTTTGCTCCCGAAGCCCAATTGCTCATCGTTCCGAAGTTCCGGCAGGAAATGCCCTCGGAAATTGAGAAGAAGCTGGATCGCTTGGCAGTGGAAAAAAAACTTCGGGCAATTATCGTGGCCACCGATCCGGTTGCCCATAAGCCCTATGTGCTCTGGGCGATGAAGCGGGGGATTCATGTCCTGCTGGACAAGCCCATTTCCACCCGCTGCTACGCCGTCCTGGACGCGGAGGCCGCCAGGGGGATCGAGCAGGACTACTACGCCATCCTCGCCGCGTGGAAAAAAGCCCGGTCCCGCAAGCCTGTCGTCGTGTCGGTCTGTGCCCACCGCCGATTCCACCCCGGGTTCCGCAAAATACTGGAAATCGTCGAAGAGGTTTGTTCCCGCACGGGGTGTCCGGTCACTCAGGTCCACTGCCACCACGCCGACGGGCAATGGCGATTCCCCGAGGAAGTGCGGACCCAGGACCACCACAGCTACCACTCGGGGCACGGCAAGGCTTCTCACAGCGGGCATCACTTCTTTGACGTTCTTTTCCAGTACTTTCGGGCAGGAACTGCAAGCGGCAAGCATTGGGACGCTATTCGTGTTCTGGCCTCCGCGGTTACTCCCCGGGGATTGCTGCGCCAGCTCCGGCGGGAAGACTATGCCCGCCTTTTTGGCTGCCAGTATGAACGAACTTGTCCCTTGTCCGACGCCGAGCTGGACGGAATCTTCGGTAGATTCGGCGAGATCGATCTTAACGTGATTGTCGATTTCCTGATGGGCGACGTCTGCGTCGGTCAGGGCTCGTTGAATCTTCTTCACAACAGCTTTTCTCGAAGGTCCTGGCTGTTGCCCGCCAAGGACCTCTACAAAGGGAACGGAAGGGTTAAACACGAACATCACCGAGTCCACGTAGGGCCATTTCTCACTGTGGTGGTCAACTCGTTTCAGGCCAAGTCGAACCACGAGCTGTCCGGAGAGGAAGACATCGAGCCGGGAGGAAACAACCATTTCGACATCCTGGTTTTCCGCAACGCGGGCATGATCGGCGGCCCTCCTGTGGAAACCATTCGGCTTCACCAGTTGTTCGACTTTGACCAGCGGGGACTTTTCATCGAGCAGGTTAAGCAGCAGGCCGTAGTTGAGTTCCTGGAATACCTTACCGGGGGCATCCAGGAAGAGGAGTTATGTTCCCCACTACATGATCACGCCTTTGCCGCCATGTTGATGAGCGCGATCTACGAGTCGCTTGCCCAGGCCAGTCGAGGCGAAAGTCCCGTCGTGGCCCGATCGTTCCAGGGGGAGAAAGCATGCCACGCATGAGCTTTATGGAAGCCATCGCGGCAGGGTTGCAGGACGGAGGCGTGGAGCTCGTCACTGCCTACCCGGGTTTCGGCGCCCATCGTCTCGCCGGTGCCCTGGGGACCGAGCTTTTCTCGATCAATGAGAAAAATGCCCTGGCCGTGGCCTGGGGAGCGAGCGTAGGAGGAATACGTGCGGCGAGCATCTTCAAAAACGTGGGGTTGAACGATGCGGCGGATCCTTTCATCAACGCCTGTGCCCTGGGCGTCCGCGCAGGCTTGGTGCTGGTGGTCATCGACGACATCCGTGCCGGAGATTCCCAGCTCCGCCTCGATTCCCGGCCTTACTCGGCTTTCCCCTGCGCGTTGTGGCTGGAGCCGCCCACCGTGGGCGAGGCGTACCGACTTACCAGGGAGAGCTTTTCCGTTTCCGAACAACTGCAATCTCCCGTGGTGATTCGCCTGACGGACCTGCACCTCCGCTGCACCGCGACGGAGCCGGTCGATCGCCTGCCCGCCGATGCCTCTTCTCCACCCGCGGCCTGGCAGAACAAGCCCGGGCGATGGGTAGCTCATCCCGCCTACGGTGAGTACCAGCGAAAGCGTCTCCAGCGGCGCGAAGAAGCAATTCAAGAGTGGGTCGATCGTCAATATTCCCTGCCCGAGGCCGCCGGTCCGGTGTGCCGGATCACATTCGGGCTCATCCCGCGGCACTGTGTGGCCGAACGGCATCTGGAGCTGTTTACACTCCCGGTCCCCGGTTTTCTCGGGCGATTAGCCCGACAAGTAGAGCGCTTCGAAATATGGGAGCACGGCTGTGCCTGGGTTTGTCGGGAGATTCTCTTCGGATCGTTTCACAGTCGGCTGTGCCACCGGGCGCCGACGGTGCCCTGCTCGCACCGCTTTCACCATGCGTCCCGGTACGACGACCTCTACGCCCTCTTGCGAAGCGTTCCAAGGAGCATTCTCGTTGGGGACCTGGGAAGCTATACCCTGGACACGCACCGCAGCATCGAGGTGTGCCTTTGCTACGGTTGCTCCCTGGGGGTGGCCACCGGGCTGGCCCTCGCGCTGCCGGACCGCCGCATTTTCTGCGTCCTTGGCGACGGGGCATTTTACCACTCCGCCCAGGCGGCACTTCAGGAAGCTGTGGCCCGCAAGGTTCCCCTTACCGTGTTTCTCCTGGATAACGGGGGAACTCAGGATACGGGTGGACAGTCCATACCAGGGCAAGTCCTTCTTCCCGAGGGCTTGGAATACACACGCTGCACTTTAAGCCAGGTGGCCGGCTTGAAAGACATCCTCCAGCAGCAGAACGCACTTCGTCTCGTGCACGTGGTTTGTTGAACATGCGGAGGGCACCGACATGATCCTGCACTTCGAGGGACTGGACTTGGCCGGCAAGAGTACCGTTTGCCGGTTGCTGAAGGACGCCCTGCCCAACTCGTGGCGCATCCGGCGCAATACTCTGCTGGAATCCAACCCGGTCGAGTCCTTGGCAGACAAGCTCCGCAAAGAAGAAGAGGATCCCGTTTGCGTGGGATGGCTCTATCATGCCGCATTGCGGTACGATCTAGCCCACTTTCGGGAAAGCGGAGATTCCATTGTCCAGGACTCAACAATCCTGCTGCGGTCTCTGGCTTACCATTCTGCCTTTGGAAATGCAGAATTGGTTGAGTGTTTTCTGAATCTCCTGGAAGACCATCCTCGTTTCGATCGGTCATTCGTTCTGGTGCCCGATCGTGAAACCCGCCTTCATCGGTTACGGATTCGAAGGAAGCAGAATTTAGGCCCCGAAGATTTTCTTGTCGTTCAAAACCCTGAGGTCTTCCAGAAGATGGAGGAAATCCTGGTCGAATATTCGTGTGAGTTTTTTCGCGCCACTGTGGTTGATACAAGTGGAAGTATCGATATGGCTTGGATTGATAACTTTATCCGAAATCATCTCCGCGACATTGTGTGATCTATGGCCTATCGTCCAGCATTTTGATGTTGGATGCCATTGCTCTTGGCAGTTCGCTGGCAAGGATTAACGGGGATGTTGCCTGGGAGGCAATTTCGCTTGCCTCCTCTCATGCTGGCCGCCTCCTGCCCCTTGAGAGCCATCCCCCACCGGAACGAAGGCAGTTGGTTCTTCTCCGGACGGCAGAAGTCCCCGGATCAAAAGTTCCGTTGTGCCTGGGTTGAGTCGGCCGAAATGGGCAACGGACTGGAAATCCCCGGCCGCGGCATCGATCATACACCTTTCGGTCGTTTGGCCAGGGCGGCTTGCAAAGTTGGCATACCTGACAGCTCCGGAGGCATTCATGGAACCGAATCCGGATACTGCTTGGGTGCCTCGGTCACGTTCGTTGGTACTCACCTTACTCTTGGCCGCCGCCGCGGGCGGCCTGGCCTGGGGCATCCGCGGCCAGTACGGTCACGAAACCGGGGCCATGCTGGCCGGGGTGCTGGGCGGGTTGGCGATGCTGTGGTGCATCGTCCCGGCAATGCCGGTGCTTCAGGCCTGGCGAGCCGTGGCCTTGTTCACGCTGGGTATTTCCCTGGGCGGCTCGATGACCTACGGCCAGACGCTCGGCTTGAGCCACGATCCGGAACTGGTGGGCAACCACGCCGCGTTGGCTTGGAGCCTGCTGGGGCTGGCTCTGAAAGGGGGGCTGTGGTGGGGGCTGGGAGGAGCCTTTCTGGGCCTGGGGCTCAGTCGTGTGGACTATTCTCCCCGCCGCGTCCTGTGGCTGTGGCTGTTTATGGCCGCGGCTTACGTGCTGGGCGTTTGGTTGCTGAACCGGCCGTTTGACGCTTCCCGCGAAACCCTTCCGGCGGTGTATTTTTCCGGCTCTTCGTTTTGGAAGCCCGGCGGCTGGAAGCCGCGGCCGGAGTGCTGGGGCGGCTACTTGCTGGCCCTGGCGGTGCTGGGGCTGGCGACCCGCCTCTTCTATCGCGATCCGCTGCCGCTGCGACTTGGGCTTTGGGGCGCGGTGGGCGGAGGGCTTGGCTTCCCCTTGGGACAGGTCCCCCAGGCGCTTCATGCCTGGCAGCCGGAGGCGATGGCCGCACGGCTCCCCGCGTGGCTGCTGCCCCACATCAACTGGTGGAACCTGATGGAAATGAGCTTCGGGGCGATAGCCTGCGCCGTGCTGGCCTTGGGGGTGTGGTACAACCGGGGCCGGTTGGCCGCGGAGCCCGGCTGGCTTGAAGATCGCACCCGCTTGCCCGTGGCGTGGTCCCCGGGGGTGGAGTGGGCGCTGATCCTGGTGCATTTGGCGTTGCTTGTGGGGGCGGAGTTTGGGGACCACCCGCTGCTGGAACTCTACACCGAGTACGGCCTGTTGTTGATCCTGATTCCCTTGCTGGGCGTGGCGGCGGGGCGCTGGTGGCCTCCGTGGCTGATCTTTGTGGGGGCGCTGATTCCTTATGCGGGCAAGACGGCCCGCGACCTGGCCTTCCGTTCCCAGGAACTGGACCCCCTTGTGGCCCTAGGGGGGCTGGTGGTTTTTCCGGTGTTGGCGATGCTGGGCTGGACGTTCCTTGGGGCCGCCTCCCGGCGGCAGCGTGGGGCCGCCGAGCCGCTGCTGCGATGGAGCCTGCTAGGGCTGACGTGGTTGTACTTTGGGCTGAACTTCGTCATTTTCCGCTGGCCGTGGCCCTGGTCCGTGCAGTGGAACTATCGAACCCCCTCGGCGGCGGTCATGCTCCTGCTGGCTGCGACGCTGACACTGGCCGCGTTGTGGCCGCAGGAGAGGCGCAGCCGGGAACAGGGAGTTCCGGCCCGCTGAATTGGAGTGCGGCTTGGTTTCGGGCGGGGTGAACAGGACCGGCCCGCCTGTGAGCTTTGAAAGGAGCGGACCGCGCTGCTTACGCCGCCTGGCGGGAGGGGACAACCGCTTTGCGGGCCACCAACACGATCTGCGGGGCATAGTCCAGCATCAGCAACCGGAACAGCCAGCCGAAGAGCCACCGCCGCACTACTTTGCGCAGCCACGGCTCGTGGTAGGTGCGGTAGATGGCCTGCACCTCCAGCCCCGAAAGCTCTACCAGCCCGGCCAGCTCGTCGTAGCAAAGCGGCGTGCAGTGCGTGGCGTCGTAGAGATAGCGGTGGGGGCAATAGACGTTGGGCGTGCTAAGCAGCAGCACGCCTCCCGGGCGCAGGCGCCGCTGCATCTGCCAAAGAAACTCCGGCAGCTGCTTGGCCGGGATGTGCTCCAACACCTCGAAGGCAAAGATCAGGTCGTAGCCTTCAGGCACCTGGTCCCAGCGGCGGTAGTCGTGGGGACCTTCGGGGTCCGGGTCCAGGGATTCGTATCGGATTCCCGGGTACTTCCGCTGCAGGTGGTCTTTCATCCGCCGGTCGCCGGCGCCCACTTCCAACACGCGCATCTGGTCGCGGGCGTGTTCCAGCAGCAGCGAGCTAGCGCGGCGGGCCAGCGGCAAGCCGTGCACCGGGCCGAACTTTTTCTTGGCCGCCCGGCGAGCCTGGTACTTGAGAGCAAAATGATGCGTGGGATCCGGGGGCTGGCACGAACTCATGCGTCTCTCCTGCAAGCTCCAAAGCAAATGGGCCGCTCCGTCCCGTGCCAAACCCATAGCAAGCATCCCTTGGGAAGGTCAATGCCAGCTGGGGGACAACTTCGGCTCCTTGGCAACTTCCTGTTGATGAGATGCTGCCCGGCAACGGGGAACCCGACCCCGGAGGCCGCTTGCCTTCCTCGACGATCCCTGCCGGAGGGGCAGAGCGACAGCAATGCCAGCGGCCTTTCCCAGTGGCGTTTGCCCGGCACCGGCGCGGGGATACGATACCGGGCCGGGGTCTTTGTTGCCGCACGCTTGCGCGTTGGACTGTGCGATGGAATCGGTCACGATGTGCCGCAGCGAAACGAGCCGCCGGGCCGGAGCCGAAGTGTTCTGGCTTACCCTGGCCCTGGCCCTGTTGTTGCTGGGCGTGAAGGCCACCCTGCTGCCCGGCCCCGAGGGCACTCCCGTGGCCGTGCTCAAGTGGTGCCTGCGGTTGGGGGTGGTGGGGGCGGCCGACGTGGGCTTTGCCCTGGCCCTGGGGCTGCTGGCCGCGGGGAGCTTGGGTCTGGTGGGGCGTTTTTTCCCCCGAGGGTTGCCAACGGCCCTGCTTGCCGTGCGGGGAGCGTTTTTCCTGGCTGCTGGGTATGCCGTGGCCAGCTGGGCGCTGTTGCAAGCCACGTTGCAGCCGTTCAACCTGCGGGTGCTGTACCTGGTGGGCGACTGGAGCGTGTTGTGGTCTTCGGTGGCCGAGTATCTTTCCTGGCAGCGGGTAGTGGGGGTGGTGGCGATTCCCGTGGGCCTGGTGCTTGGGTGCCGGTGGCTTGCCCGGCGGGAAAAAGCCTATCCCGGCCGCTTTTCCCCGGGGCTGGTGTTGCTGGCCGTCTGGATGGCCTGGCTGCCGGTGCAGCTGGCGGCCAGGCACTACGTAGAGCGGCGTTGGCCCAGCCCGCGCATCTGGGAACATCGCCTCTCCCAATCCCCTCACTTGGTGCTGCTTGGCTCCTGCTGGCAGGAGTGGTTTGGCAAGCGGCGGTTCGTGCCGGTGGCTCAAGGGGCCGAAGGTCCCTCTGCGGCCGAGTTGGGCTTGCATCCTGCGGCAAACTCCCCAGCAAAAGCCCCCCCCTGGCTCCTGCTGCGGCGGCCCAAGCACATGGTGGTGGTGTTGCTAGAATCGGTAGGGGCCGAATACGTCGCCTGGGCCGGAGGGCGCTACGACACCATGCCGCATCTGGCCCGGCGGATCCAGCGGCAGGGGGTGGTGGTACCACAGTTCTATGTGACGGCCCCTTACAGTTGCAAAAGCCTGTTGGCTCTCTGCGGCAGCGTGTATCCCCGGCCCGACTGGCGCCTGGTGGTGCAAGATTGCCGGCAGGTGGAGTTACCGCTGCTACCCCAGCTGCTGCGCAAGCGAGGCTTTCGCACCTGCTTTGCCCACTCCGGCTACTGGAGTTGGCGTGGCCGGGACCGTTTCCTGCGCAGGCATGGGGTCGAGCAGCTCATCGATGCCTCTACGCTGCCCGGCCCGCCGCTTAACTCCTGGGGCGTGCCCGACCGGCAAATGTTCCAGGCCGTGCTGGGCTGGATGCAACGGCACGCCTCGGAACCAATGTTCGTGCTGGCCTACACGATCCAGACGCACCACCCTTATGCCCGGCCCCGGCGTATGGTCCGCTTTCCCGTCCAGGACCAGGAGCTGCAATCGTTCCTCAACGCCATCCGGGCCACGGACGAGGAACTGGAACACTTTCTGGCCGGCCTGGAATCCCTGGGGTTGCTGCAAGACACCCTGGTGGTGGTTACGGCCGATCACGGGGAGTCGTTCGGCCAGCACGACCAGCGGGAGCACCACTTCGCCCTTTACGAGCCCAACGTGCGTGTGCCGCTGGTGTTTTTGTATCCGGGATTGCGTGAAGCGGTGGGCAAGGAGTTGTCCGGCGTACACTCGCAGATCGACCTGGCCCCTACGCTGCTTGCAGCCTTGGGGATACCGCAACCGGAACCGTGGCAGGGCAGGAGCATACTCAGGGAGCCGCAGCCGCAGCGTCCGGTTTACCTGGTGACGGTGAGCAACTACGCCGTGCTGGGGCTGCGACAGGGGCGGTGGAAGTACCACTACTGGGTCGAACAGGGGCAAGAGGAGCTTTACGACCTGCAGCGCGACCCGGCCGAGCGGCACGACCTGGCCGCCCGGCAC
>JALSGI010000715.1 GCA_026982835.1 Planctomycetota bacterium
CTGACGCTCCCGGCTCGCGGTGCAACCGCCGGCTTACGCCGGCGGCTCGCCATCCCTCCAAGCCCCCACGCCCCCACGCCTCCAAGCCCTCGGTGCGGAAGCACCCCGGGAGGGCGAGTCTCCTGGCGAGCCGCAGGTTCACTGTGTGCGTTGTTTCTCGAAAACACGCTTTGTTCCTGCCCGGTGCGGAAGCACCTTGCGCAAGCCGCACGCCGCCAGCCGCAAGCCGCCGGACAAACTACGCGCAGGGTTGTTTCCCACTCAAGCGGTTTTCTCCGTCTGGCACCACCGGCCGGGGGGCGTATGATGAACCGCAAGCTGCCCCGTGTTCGCGTCTCCTCGGGTTGGGAGAGCCTGAAGCGATGAGCCAACAAGCCCAAGCGAGCGATTTTCCCCTGGAGCAGATCCAACAGGCCCTGGAGCGGTTCCGCATCGACGGGTGGCTGCTTTACGATTTTCGCGGCAGCAACGAGCTGGCTCGCCGCGTGCTGCGAATACCCCCGGAGCAGATCACCTCGCGGCGTTGGTTCTACTGGATTCCACGGCAAGGGGAGCCGGTGAAGCTGGTGCACCGGATCGAGCCGGGCGTGCTGGACCACCTTCCGGGAAGCCGCGTGGAATATCTGCGCTGGCAGGAGTTGCAGCAGGGGCTCAAGGAGCTGGTGTCCCAGGCGGGCCAGGTGGCGATGGAGTATTCGCCGTTTGGCAGCATCCCCTACGTGTCGCGGGTGGATGCCGGCACAGTGGAGCTGGTCAAGAGCCTGGGCCCGGAGGTGGTCTCCTCGGGCGATTTGGTGCAGGTGTTCGAGGCCACCTGGAGCCCCGAGCAGTGGCAACTGCACCTGCAAGCGACCCAGGGCACCACGGCCGCCTTCGAGGTGGCTTGGGAGTTCATCCGCCGGAAGCTGCGGGCCGGGGAGCGCCCTTGGGAACTGGAAGTGCAGCGGGTGATTACCGATCACCTGCGGCAGTGCGGGTTGGTGTGGGAGCATCCGCCTATCGTGGCCGTCGGGCCGCACAGCGCCGATCCCCACTACATGCCCGCGGAAGAAACCAACGTGCCCATCGAGCCACAGCAGGTGGTGCTGATCGACCTGTGGGCCAAAGTGGACTCGCCGCAAGGGGTCTATAGCGACTTGACCTGCATGGCCTATACCGGCACGGCGGTGCCCGAGGAGGTGACCAGGGTTTGGGCCGTGGTGGTCCAGGCCCGCGAGGCGGCCGTGGCCCAAGTGGAGCAGGCGTTTGCCCACCAGGGGACGCTTTACGGCTGGCAGGTGGACGACGCGGCCCGGGAGGTGATCGCCAAGGCTGGCTACGCCGAGGCGTTTTTGCACCGCACCGGGCACAGCATCGGGCGGGAGGTGCACGGCAACGGGGCCAACATGGACAACCTGGAAACCCACGACTCCCGCCGGGTGCTGCCCGGGAGTTGCTTTTCGGTGGAGCCGGGCATTTATCTGCCCGGGCGGTTCGGCCTGCGCAGCGAAGTGAACGTGTTTGTGGATTCCGCCGGGCAGGTGCACGTGACGGGACGGCGGCAGCAGGAGATGGAGCTATTGGGTTAGAGCCTGGATGTCGGCAAGAGCCAGAGTTTGTATTGGCGAGCCCCGGCTTTAGCCGGGGGAGATTGCAAACAAGCATATGTCTTTTGTGTTCCTCCGCCGACTGAAGTCGGCGGCTCGCCGGTTGCGAGAATTAGCGTTTGTTCTCACTTCGGTGCGGAAGCTCCGGCGCAAGTCGCACGCTGCAAGCCGTTTTACCGTATCTCTCCCCGCACTGACGTGCGGGGCTCTTATTTCTCCCTAGCCCCCAGGCCTCCACGCTTCCAAGCCCTCCGGGAGCTGACGCTCCCGGCTCGCCCGCTGCGGCAGCACCGGATCAAGCGTCCATGTGCTAGTTGGCTAAACACGTACGCCGGGGGCTGATACAGGTGCAACCAAATCGGAGTTGTTTGTCTTTTGTGGTTGCACCTATGGTTGCACCTGATTTTGGCTTTTTGGGGCTTTTGCTGGCACAAGCTGACAAATAAGCCTTCTTGGATGGGTTGTCGCAAGTGCTTTGTTTGTCGCGGCTTGGCGCTGGTTGTCATTGGCCGAGGCGGGACTCGAACCCGCACGGACCTTGCGGCCCCCGGGATTTTAAGTCCCGTGCGTCTGCCAGTTCCGCCACTCGGCCTGTTGCACTGTGGTTCGCTCCCCGGAAGTGGAGTTATTTCCCTCTTTTAGTCCAAACTTCCCCCCTACAAACAGGGGCTCGCATGCATAGCCATCTTGAATTTGACAAGTTACGACAAATCATAGCGCCGAATTTTCTGCAATTTTCTGTCTGCACATCTTTGCCGCAACTCTTTGTTGTACAATGGTTTATGTCCATGCGGCCGCAAAACTACACAAGGAGGCACGAATTAACGTAAAGCATTTTGTTGCAATTGCTTATGCCAAATGGCTAGGGGGGTTAGTCGCTTCTGCAAAAGTTGACCATCAGGAAACTTGTCCCACTTTCCATTGGCCATAGCGAGCTTGCACTGGTGGAGTGGCCTTTGGTCTCGGGACAGGACACCCTACAATCGTGCGGAAATATCAGGAACGCGTTCCCCTGGGCTTTCCATCGACCAACCTCGCTGCCGGAGCGGAAGCGATGCCGGGTTTTTTGGGTTCGCGGGCCACGTTCATGCTGGATGTGGTGTTTCTGGCCATGTTCGTGGTGCTGCCGGTGTTGGCTTTCAGTATCTACCTGGTGCGGGTGAAAAAAAACTACCGGTGGCACAAGCGGATCCAGCTTGCCCTGGGGACGGTGCTGGCCGTGGCCGTGGCCGCCTTCGAGGTGGACATGCGTCTGCGGGGCTGGACCCACCTGGCCGAACCCTCCCCTTACTACGACGCCCAGACCGGCGGCACGGTTTTTACGGTGCTGTGGATTCACCTGGCAGTGGCCGTAGCCACGGCGGTGTTGTGGGTGGTAGTGATCGTGCGGGCGGTGCGCAACTTCCCTTCCCCGCCGGCACCGGCGGAGCACAGCCGGTGGCACACTCGCTGGGCCTGGGTAGCCACCTGGGGGATGGTGCTCACGGCGGCGACGGGCTGGATTTTTTACTATCTGGCCTTCGTGGCCAGCTAGTCCGCACCCGCTACGCTACGGCTGCGGCTCGGCCGGTTGTTTTTCGGAGGTCCCCTGGCTCAATAAGGCCACGCGGTTGATTGTCTCCAGGAACGCCTTGGCGCTTGCCTCCAGGCTGTCGGTGGAAACCCCGCGGCCGCGGTGCAGTTGTCCCTGGTACTCCACCTCCACGGTCACTTCGCCTTGGGCGTCCTTGCCTACCGAGACGCTGTGCACGTTGAAATCGCGGCACATCACGTGGATGCCGGTGGCCTTTTCGATGGCCAGGAAGATGGCGTCCACGGGCCCGTCGCCGCAGGATTCCTCGACCACGATGTCCTCCTGGCCGTGGCGGAGGTGGAGTCGCACGCGGGGCGTCTGGCCGGTGCGGCAGTGGATCTGGTAATCGACGAACTGCCACTTTTCCGGCACGCGGCGCAGTTGCTGTTCGCACAGGGCGGCGATGTCGCTGTCATAGACTTCCTTCTTGCGGTCGGCCAGCTCCTTGAACTGCTCGAACACGCGGTTGAGCTGCTCGCCGGTGAGGTTGTAGCCCAGGGCCCGGGTGCGGTCGGCCAAGGCGGCCCGGCCGCTGTGCTTGCCCAGCACCAGGTCGGTCTTGGTGAAGCCTACGTCTTCGGGCCGCATGATCTCGTAGGTGCGGGGTTCTTTGAGCAGGCCGTCCTGGTGGATGCCCGCCTCGTGGGCAAAAGCGTTGCGGCCCACGATGGCTTTGTTCCGCTGCACATGCAAACCGGTGATGCTGGAGACCAGGCGGCTGGTGGGCACCAGGCGTTGGGTGACGATGCCGGTTTCGGCGTGGTAAACGTCGTTGCGCACTTTCATGGCCATGACCACCTCTTCCAGGGAGCAGTTGCCTGCCCGCTCGCCGATGCCGTTGATGGTGCACTCGATCTGCCCGGCCCCGGCTTGCACCGCGGCCAACGAGTTGGCCACGGCCAGGCCCAGGTCGTTGTGGCAGTGGATGCTGAGCACCACCTGGTCGATGTTGGGCACGCGGTTTCGCAAGGTTTGGATGACGCGGGCCATCTGCTCCGGCACCGCATAGCCGACGGTATCGGGGATGTTGACCGTGGTGGCCCCGGCCCGAATCACCGCCTCGACCACCTGGCAGAGGAAGTCGATTTCGGTGCGTGCGGCGTCTTCGGGCGAAAACTCCACGTCGTCGCAGTAGCTTTTGGCCCGTTTTACGCCGTCCACGGCCCGCTGGATGATTTCCTCCTTGGTCATCCGCAGCTTGAACTGGCGGTGGATGGCGCTGGTGGCCAGAAAGACATGGATGCGGGGCTTTTCGGCGTGCTTGACCGCTTCCCAGGCCCGGTCGATGTCCTGGGTGTTGCATCGGGCCAGGCCGCAGATGGTGGTGCCGCGAATGGTCTGGGCGATTTGCCGCACGGCCTCGAAGTCGCCGCGGGAAGCGATGGGAAAGCCGGCCTCGATCACGTCCACGCCCAGGGCGTGCAGGGCTTGGGCCACTTCGAGCTTTTCCTCCAGGTTCATGCTGGCCCCGGGCGACTGTTCCCCGTCGCGCAAGGTGGTGTCGAAGATCGTGATGCGGCGGTTCTGGCTCATGGTTTTCTCCTCTTGATGGAAGTGGCGTTCAGATTCACAGACGCTTTTCCGGCACGGCTAGCCGCCCGTTGAAGAAGTCTTCTTGAAACGGAAACGCATCACGGGACTGGCCATATCTTCCGAAAAAGCGGCTCGGCAGGAGCCTCGCCCTCCCGGACTTGCATTTTTCAACGGGCTGCTCACCGGGGACCGGATAGCGCCAGCGTGGCCCGCGAGCCAAATTGCCGCTGCCGCAGCTCCAGCGAACCTGGCATCCTGGGGCGGTGGATCATGGGAAACTCGCAACGGGACAGGAAAACAAAAACCCTGAGGAGCTTGCTTGGGGCTCCTCAGGGTTTGTCAGGCTTGTACGTTCCCAGCAGCAGGCAACCCTAAGGGCCCCCCTGGAGTAGCAGCAGGATAAGCAACAGGGTAAGGGAGCGAGACATTGGGGCACTCCTTGGTGCTACGGCTGCTGGAACACCACTTGTAGTGTAGAGGGGCGCGTGGGGAGCGTCAAGCGCACCTGGCCGTTGCAAAGCGGCCGACTTGCCGTAGAATAGGCCCCAAGAGGCAAATTCTGCATTTGCTGGTTGCCCCCTCCCCAAGCGAAGGCCGCGGCGATGAGCACGCTGACCCTAGCCGCCACGCTGGCGTTGTTTTTCGTGTTCGGGTTTTTGTTCATTTTTGTGAACTTGTGCATTGGGCGGCTGGTACGGCCCCACAACCCGCACGAGGAAAAGCAGGAAATCTACGAGTGCGGTGAGCCGACCATCGGCTCCAGCTTCGTGCAGTTCGACCTGCGGTTCTACGTGGTGGCGCTGCTGTTTTTGATCTTCGACGTGGAGGTGGCGTTGTTCTTCCCCTGGGCGGCGGTGTTCGGCAAGGCCAACGCCTTGCAGGACGGGCGGATGTACGCCCAACCCGCGGCGGTGGATTCGCCCCTGCCGGCCCCGGTGCTTGGCCTCTACCGGGAGCTGGGCGTGGAGCCGCAGATGCTTCCCCAGGGCCAGCAGGCTGCCCCGGCGGTGATCCAGCAGCAGGCCCGGCAGCTGGCCGTGTTCTCCCTGTGGGACATTCTGGTGTTCTTTGCCGTGTTGCTGGTGGGTTTTGCCTACGTGTGGTACCGGGGGGATTTGGACTGGGTGCGGGCCTATGCCCGGCCGCAGCCCACCTCGGTGGTGCCGCCGCGGCAGCCCCGGGAACAGAAACCTGCCGTCTCGGCCCTGGTGCGATAGTGTCCCTGGTCTTGAAGGCCCGGGCCGGAGCTGGTTGCTTTTCACCCCTAGAGGACCGCTTGCCATGGCCGATCATCCGCCGCTGATCGAGCAACTGAAGCAGAAATTCGGGGACGGCATCACCGGCTGGAATCTGGAGGCGATCGATCCCTGGATCGAGGTGGCCCCCGACGCCTTGGTGGAGGTGTGTCGGTATCTGAAAGAAGAGCCGTCCTTGCAATTCAACCTGCTCAACTGCATCACGGCCGTGGATTACTACGAGCCGGACCCCAAGAAGGCCAAAAAGGCCGACTTTGAACCGCACCTGGAGCTGGTCTATCACTTGTGGAGCATCCCGCACAAACGCTCGCTGGTGCTCAAGGTGATGCTGCCGCGGTGGAAGGACGACCAGGTGGGCCAGTTGCCCGAGGTGCCCAGCGTCTCCGGCGTGTGGCGCACGGCGTTGTGGCACGAGCGGGAAGTTTACGACCTTTCGGGTGTGTACTTTGTGGGCCATCCCGACCTGCGCCGCATTCTGCTGCCGGAGGACTGGGAGGGCCACCCGCTGCGTAAGGATTACCAGTTCCCGCTGGAATACCACGGAATTCGCTGCCAGTAGGTTTTCGATGGGATTTGGCTGTTGATACGGAGTTTGTTTTTCCGAACCTGCCCGGCCCCGCCGCCTGCATCACAGGAGTACCTACGATGGCCTCGCCGGCTGATCCTGCCTCCCAGGTGATCGAGCTGGACGTTCGCACCGACGAGATGCTCATCAACATGGGGCCGCAGCATCCCAGCACGCACGGCGTGCTGCGGCTGGTGCTGCGTACCGACGGGGAGATTGTTTCAGAGGTCACGCCGCACATCGGCTACCTGCACCGCTGCGCCGAAAAGATCGGCGAAAACCTTACCCCCAGGCAGTGGATCCCCTACACCGACCGCATGGACTACCTGGCCGGGATGAACATGAACCTGGGCTGGGCGCTGACGGTGGAAAAGCTCTTGGGCCTGCAAGTGACGGAAAAGTGCCGCCACCTGCGGGTGATCATTGCCGAGCTGAACCGGATTGCCAGCCACCTGTTGGGCCTGGGGGCTTACGGGCTGGACCTGGGGACGTTCACCCCGTTTTTCTACTGCTTCCGCGAGCGGGAGCGGATTCTCGACCTGTTCGAGGCCGCCTGCGGCGCCCGGCTCACCTACAGCTATCTGACCGTGGGCGGGGCCACGCACGATCTGCCCCCCGGCTGGGTCAAGCAGTGCGAGGAGTTTCTGCGGGAGTTTCAGCCGGCGGTGGACGAGCTGCACACGCTGCTTACGACCAACTCCATTTTTATCCGCCGCACGGCGGGGATCGGCGTCATGTCGGCCGAAATGGCCATCGACTACGGCTGCACCGGCCCGGTGCTCCGCGGCTCCGGCGTGGACCACGACCTGCGCCGCGACGGCGAGGAGTTCTACACCCAGCTCTACGACGGCTACGCCTTCGAGGTGGCCGTGATGCGCGACGGCCAGTACCCGCGGGACCACAAGTATCCGCCGGTCCCCGCGCAGGCCGTGCTGGGCGATTGCTGGCACCGCTTCTTCGTGCGGATGATCGAAATCCAGCAGTCCATCGACCTGGTGTGGCAAGCCCTGGACAAGTACAGCACCACCAAAGGCTCGATCGGCACCCCGATCAAGCTCAACCAGAAACTCCCCAAGGGCGAAGCTTACCTGGAGACCGAATGCCCGCGGGGGCAGATGGGCTTTATGATCGTCAGCGACGGCAATTCGGCCATTCCCCGCCGGGTGCGGGCCCGCAGCAGCTCCTTCTGCAATCTCTCGGTGGTGGAGGAGCTGTGCCGTGGGGTGCTGATTGCCGACATCCCGGCCATCATCGGCTCGCTGGACATCGTCATGGGCGAGATCGACCGCTAACCGGCACCGTGGGGGCCGCCGGAGCCGTCCGGCCCGAGCAAGTTCGGCTCGTGCAGCTCTGCGCAACCGTTCCGCGGGCAGGGGGGCGGCTCTGGATCGGCAAGGCCCGGGGCCTTTGCGTTTGGACGCCTCGGGTGTGCAAACTCTTGAGAATCCAGCGGGCGTGTGTTTGACTGGGCAAAAGGGGATCCGCCAAGCATCCAGCTTCTGCCAAGGGGGCCTTATGCCTGAACAAAGCGACTCGCAAACGGTTCTGATCCACCCGGAACACTTTATCCCTCTTCCGCGACATTACCTGAAAGGTCGCCTGCTGGCCCAGGGTGACGAAGCTGCCCAGGTGCACTGGGAACAGTTCTTCGAGTTGCTGGAGGCCCTGCTGCACTTTCAGTACCACCGGCAGGTGCTGGAGATGAAGGAGGACTACCTGGTGCTGCATCCCAGTGCTCCCTTGCCTTCGTACGGGGAGGAAAAGATCCGCCAGGCGGAGGAGCGGTTCCTGGAACACTTCTTTGCCATCATGGAAAAGGCGGATTTTCACCCCCTGTCCCGGGAAGACTTGGAGACGGCCCGATGTGAAGATTTCATGTACATGCTGCCGCTTCAGATCGACTGGGATCAGCTTGACGGGGAGTTTTTGGAGCGGTTCCATCGCACACGGGGGGGCTCGGAAGATTGCCCGGGGGAGTTTGAGCACAAGCTGCTGCTGTTTGCCCGGGGCACGGGACTGGAACGCACCAGCGGCTACTTCTTCCTGGCCAAGCTGGACCTGGTGGTGAGCAACCTGCTGGAGAGCGTGTTTTCCCTGCCGGGCCGGGTGGTGCAAGGGATGAAGTCCCTGTTGGGCCGGGGGAAAGGCCGCGGAGAGCCGGAACTGGAGGCAACTTCCGCGGAAGAAGCCCCCTCGAAAAAGCAGCCTGAGCACATCCACGCCCCCCAACGCGTGCAGCGCATTTCACTGCGGCACGCGGTGCGCAGCTGGCGAGCCCTGTTCCGGCCCGTGGTGCTCCAGGAGCCCACCTACCGCGAGCTGGTGATGGTTTACCGCCTGAAAAGCGAAAGCGAGGAGAGCCGCCTGGCCCACCGGCCCGCCCCCATCCACATCAAGCTGTTCCACGACATCCCGCATGCCGACCTGGAAGTGGTCTTCCCGGCCAAACGCATCTCCATGAAGCCGGTGGACCTGGTCAAGCTGGTGGTGACCGGCTGCGTGGGACTGGTGCTGGCCGCCTCCAAGTTGATCTTCAGCGCGGTGCTCAATCCCGTGCTGATGCTCACCGCGGTGGCCACGGTGGCCGGGTACGGGTTCAAGTTGATCTTTCAGTTTCGGGCGTCGGTCAACCGCTACCACCAGCTGGTCACCGACGCCATGTACGCCAAGAACCGGGATAACGACCTGGGCGTGATCCTCTCGCTGATGGAAGAAGTGGAAGAGCAGGAGTTCCGCGAGGCGGTGCTGGCCTACTGGATGCTGGTGCATCGGGGACCACTTTCCGCGGGGGAACTGGACGGATGCTGCGAGCGGTGGCTTCGGGATCAATTCGGCATCCGGGCCGATTTCGACGTGGCCGACGCCCTGGAGAAGCTCGCCCGGCTGGGCCTGGCCCACCAGCACGAGGACCGCTGGCACGCCGTCCCTCTGGAGGAAGCGTTGCGGGAACTGGATCGGGCCTGGGACAATTTCTTCCCCTACTACTCCCCGCAAGAGAACACCAGCCAGAGCCGCTTGTCCCCTTAAGCCCCGGGGTGCGGTGAAGTAAGATAAACCGCCGTGAACTCCACGCCTCGTTCCTGCCTTAGGATTGCCTGAAAAGAACATGCCGGTGGATAGCGCAGCGTTTTTGAAACGACTCTTTGGCCTGGAGGGCCAGGTGGCCGTGGTGATCGGGGGCACGGGCGTGCTGGGCTCGGCCCTGGCCCGCGGGCTGGCCCAGGCCGGAGCCGCCGTCGTGGTGGCCGGACGCAGCCGCCAGCGGGGAGAAGCCTGCGCCGAGCAGCTGCGTAGCCTGGGCGCCGTGGCCCAGTTCCTGCCCGTGGATGTCACCTCGCGAGGCTCGATCGAGCAGCTGCTGCAAGCCACCCTGGAGCGGTTTGGCCAGGTGGATATGCTCATCAACGGCGCCGGGGTGAACGCCGCCAGCGGCTACTTCGAGGTGGAAGATGATTCCTGGCAGCAGGTGTTGCAATCCAACCTGACGGCCGTGCACTGGGGCTGCCAGGTGTTCGGCCAGCAGATGAGCCGCCAGGAGCAGGGGGGGGCGATCCTGAACATCGGCAGCGTCACCGCCCACACCCCCCTTTCCCGCGTGTTCGCCTATTCGGCCTCCAAGGCGGCGGTGGTCAACCTCACCCAGAACGTGGCCCGGGAGCTGGCCCCGCACGGGGTGCGGGTCAACTGCCTCTGCCCGGGATTTTTCCCCGCCGAGCAGAACCGCAAAATTCTCGATCCCCAGCGGGTGGAAAACATCATGCGGCAAACTCCCCTGGCCCGCTTCGGCGAGCCGCACGAGCTGGTGGGGGCGGCTTTGCTGTTGCTTTCGCGCACTGCGGGCAGCTTTATCACCGGGGCGGTGTATTACGTCGATGGCGGGTTTACGGCCATGCGGTTTTGAGCCGGTTTTTCTCCGGGTATTGCTCCGCTTGAACAAGGGCCGCCGGCGTGTCCCAAGGCGATCCCCGCGTGGTGGTCACCCTGGCCACCTACAACGAGATGGAAAACCTGCCTGAGCTGCTCCAGCAAATCCGCCAGGTGTTGCCCCAGGCCCACGTGCTGGTGGTGGACGACAACTCCCCCGACGGCACCGGCCGCTGGTGCGAAGAAGAAGCCAAGCAACAGCAGTGGCTCTCCGTGATCCTCCGCCCCGGCAAGCTGGGACTGGGTACGGCCACCGTGGCGGCGCTGCGCTGGGCCGTAGAACAAGGCTACGACCTGGCCGTGAACATGGACGCCGACTTCAGCCATCCCCCGGAGCGGCTCCCCGCCTTGGTCTCCCGGGCCTGGGACCCCGAGGAACCGGTCGATGTGGTCATCGGTTCCCGCTACGTGCCCGAAGGACGCATCGAAGGCTGGCCCTGGCACCGCCGCTGGATGAGTCGGGCCATCAACACCTATGCCCGCTGGCTGCTGGGCCTGAAGGTGCGCGATTGCAGCGGGGCGTTCCGCTGCTACCGCACCAGCCTGTTGCGGCGAGTGGACTGGGAAGCGATCCGCTCCCGCGGCTACTCGTTCCAGGAAGAAATCCTGTTCCACCTGGCCCG
>JALSGI010000716.1 GCA_026982835.1 Planctomycetota bacterium
GTCCTCGGCCCCTTGGCCGGTGAGTACGACCACGTGATCCAGTTGCTGGGCTTCGGTGAGGCGACGCAGCACCCATTCCAGCACGGGCGTGCCGCCGATCCGGCGGGCGAGGCGGCGATGGTGCGAGCCGCCGGCCTGGACTACCCCCAAGGTCCTCAACATGGCAATGCCCTCGTGCCAATCCGTGCCAACTTACTGGTTTCCGTTCGGCTCCTGCGGGTGGGAGCCACGGCCAATTGCCACCTTGGAGGAGCAAGTGACGTGCCACCTTCAGGAAAACTCCGGCTCGGCACGCCAAGCGCTGGAAGACCCCCAGGTGCCGAAAGTGTAGCGTTGCCGGGAGCTTAGGGTCAAGGCGAGGCTTTTCCTGGGGTGCGGCTGCAAAAGGAGTGGTCATTGCGTGCCAAGAAGCTGCCGAAGCGGCAATCCCGGCCCCAAGGGGTGCAACGGCCGTACCCACAGCACCCGGGTGCTGCCACTGGAAGCATCCAGCAAGGCTTCCAGACGGACCACGGGTCCTTGAGCATCCACGTGGCCCAGTGCCTGCACCCGAAACGCATCTCCGCCGCAGTTGATATAGGGGGCCAGTTGCCGCATCTGCTCCAGCGTGGCTATCCCCTCCAGGTAAAGCCACGCGACGGTTTCCCGGCCCGGGACGGCGGTGAAGGTCCCCTGGTTCACCCCGGCCGTGGCCTGGGCTGCGAGGATGGGCTCGATGAGTTCCTCGGGCATGCCCGGGATGGCCAGGAGCACTTCGCGAGGGGCTTGCAGGATATTGATCCGGCCGGCCAGGTAGGGCTGATTGCTGGTGGTGAGGGTATCCAGCAGCCGGGGCAAGGTTTCTTGCAGTTGAGCCGGTTCGTCCGGCCAGGGGCTTTCCAGGGTTTGCTGGGAGCCGTTGATCTGGGCGCGGACCTGCACCCCGATCAGGTGGAAGATCGAGGGGATTTGCTGCTGGCCGCCTCGGGACAGATCCAGCCCGCCGCGGCTCTGCCGGGCTCCTGAGCCGCCGGTGGAGCCGGACCGGACCGGTGCCGATCCCGCACTTGGCCCTCCTTGCCCCCTTGGCGAGGTGCTTCCGGGAGTAGGCCCCGTTGCGCTTCCTCCCACGGGACCGAAAAGGCGGTAGGCGACGACGAAGCGGGCCACGTCTTCGTCGAACTCCTGGGCCAGTTGGTCGTAGAGGGTGGCCAGGTCGTTGCTGTTGAGGTTGATCCGCGGCGAGCCGTCCTGGCGGCGATTGCGCTGGCGGCTCCACAGGGTCAAGTAGGCAGCCAGCCCGCGCTGAAGCACCCCGTCGGCGTTGTCCTCCGGCGGGGTGTCCGAGCCGTCGTTTTCGTTGAGGTCCAGCAAGCCGTTGCGGTTGGTATCCTCGCCGTAGAGCAGGGCCGGGGTCATTCCGCGCACCAGCAGCAGCTCATCCAGCGACTGGAGCCGCTGGTTGCGAGCCGCGTAAGGCGGGGAGAGCGAGCCGTAGTATTCGTCTTCGGCCCCGTTGGGACGCGGCTCGGAGTCCTCATCCAGCCAATCCAGGATGGCGTCGGCCAGCTCGACGGTCAACCCGGGCAGTTGCATCAGCACTTGCTGTTGTTCCTCGGGGTCCAGTTGCCAGTCATAGACCAGGGCGTTGAGGTCCAGCCGGGCCGATTCGTCCACCAGGCCGTAGCGCACCCCGCCGGAGCCGTCTTCGGCCCACCAGGGGGCAAACACGGTAAAGTATCCCTGGCCGCGACCGGAGCCGCTGGGAGTGACCACCACGGCCTGGAACAGCTCGGGGTTGTGGAACAGGTCCAGGGGGGCGTCGGGATCGTCGAAGCGGTGGTCCAGCCAGGTGGCCGTCCAGTCCAGGGCCGAGTAGGCGCAGGCCCGCGCCCGAGCCCAACGCGCAGCCCCCGCCGTGGCCTTCTCCCCGGTGAGCATCGAGCCGGTGAAGCGATACACGCCCAGGGTGAGCATGGCCACCACGATCAGCACCACCACCAGCACGGTGCCGCGGCGCGAGGAAGCGGTACGGGGCGGGAAAGCGGAAGGCCTCATGGCATCGCTCCTGCTTCGGAAGGAGGAGCCGAAACGGCCCCGGGCAGAAAGACCACCAGGCGCGCGGTTTCTTCGGCTTGCTGGGTTGTGGTGGCTTCCCTGGGGGCAGTGCCTTGCGGCAGCAGACTCAGGGTGATCTCCACGGCCAGGGGGAGCGTGCCTTCGGCCGTGGAGTCCCAACTCTGGACCCACTGCGTGCCGTCGAAGTAGCGAAACTGCACGCTGGTCACTTCCGGGGCGAGCACCTGGGCGGCCGCGGCCAGCTGGTCCAGGTCTTGTTGCTCCAAGGCCAGTTGGCCCTGGAGCAGTGGCAGTTCCCAGCGGGCCAACCCTGTGGCAGGGGAGTCGGTTCCTTGGGCCTGGCCCGCCTGTTGGGCTACCAGGGCGGCAAGCTCATCTCCCTCGGTGCCGGCCAGCAGGTAGCCCACCAGCCGCAGGTCCCCAAGCAACGGGGATTGCTCCTCGCTGGCCGTGTCGGCCATCAGCACCAACTCCTGGGGGGATTTGCGCACCACCAGCACCAGCGAACGATCATCGCCCACCAGGCCCCAGATTGTCTCCTCGGAGGCAAGCAGTTCCGGGGATGCTCCGTCGGCGGACGTTTCGCTGGGCTGGGCCGCGGAGGCGGCAGTCTCGGACTGCTCTTCGGGCAGCAGCACGCTTTGCAGGTCCTGCCGCAACAGCCGGTCCAGCGTAAGCAACAGCCGTTGGCGCTGAAGTTCCTCCCGGCCCAGCGTGGCCAGATGCCCGTAAAACCGCACGGCCGAAAGCACGCTACCCAACAGCACGGCCAGCAGCGCCAGAGCCAGCAGCACCTCCAGCAGCGTGAACCCTCTGCCGGGGCAGGAAGTGCTGCCCGGGGGACGGAGGGCCGGGGCGGATTTGGTCGGGCACCGGGACATCATGGACCAAGGGAAGAGGAGTCTTGCAGGAACCCCTCCGCCGATTCCGCACCGGCGGAGTCTACCTGCCGCAGGTAGCGGCGCAGGGAAAAAGTGGCATCGGGCAGTCCGTTCTGGTTCAGGTGGGCCACGGTTACTTCCAGCAGCACCAGTTCGTCGAAGTCCGTCGGCTCTAACGCCAAACTCCAGACCCAGCTTGGATCGCTTTCGTCCAGCGGGGCCTGGTCCACCGCCTCCAGCGGCTCCACTCCGGCCAGCACTTCGTCCAGCTTGCTTTGGCACAGGCGGACGGCCTGGGCCTGGAGCGTGGCTTGCCGGGCCGCACGCGTGCCGGTGGCAAACCAACTGCCCAGCACGCTCAAGGCCACCAGCAAGATGGCCAAGGCCAGCACCATCTCCAGCAAGGTGAGCCCTTGCCGGGGATGGGCCGTTCGGGCGGTGGAAGCAGGGCGTTTCATCGGGCTGCTTGCATTTGCAGGGATTCTTGGGTCACGGTGCCGGTCAGCCCGCGCAGGTGGAGACGGATCATCTGTCCCTGCTGGTCGGCCACCTCCAGCGTGGCGTCCTGGCAGGTGCCATCGGGCAGGAAGAGGGCCAGAACAGACCAGGGAGCCGAGGCGTCCTCGGCCGCGGCGGCCAGCTGCTGTTGGTGCCAGTTGGAAAGCTGAAACGAGCTTTGTTCCTGCTGCTGGAAAGCCTGGAAGGAAAGCCCCTGGGGCAAGGTGGCTGCCTGGGTGCCCGCGGCGGCAGCACCTTCTTCCGGGGGAAGCAGCGGCACCAGGCCGTAGCCGCGTCCGCCGGGCTGATAGCAGAACAGCACGGCCGAGCCGGATTCCACCGCGTCCAAGCGGGCCTGGGCCAGCAGCAACTCCACCTCGGCGGCTGCTTGTTCCAGGCGGTGCTGGGAGGAAAACTGCTGGGCACCGGTGACCACCAGCCCGGCCACCGCAAGCATTACGGCCAGCACCAGCAGCAGCTCCAGCTGCGTGAAACCGCCGCGGAAAGCGGTGTTTGCCGACAAGGTGAAAGTCGGACGCATGGGACTGACCCGGTGTAAAAATCGGCGTCTCTCCCAGCACCAAGCAACAACCACGGCAAAAGCTCCTGGTTCCCCCTATGGGATTAAACCCCGGGGCGGAGGCCGGGTTGCTCGCCTCGGCCTGTGACTCCATTTTATTTACTGCTTTTGCGCCCTGGGATAGCCCCGGCCACCAGGGAAAAGCACCTCTGGCCCGACGTACTTGTTTAGTCGCTCGCAGATGGCTTGGTTTGACGTTTTCCGCACCGGACGGGAATCGGCTTGCGCTGTGCGCCGTTGCGCCGGAGTTTCCGCTCCAGAGGACTTGGGTCGTGGGTCTTGGGTCTTGGGAGGGTGCTTCCGCACCAGTGCGAGAACAAGCGTCGATTATTGCAACCGGCGAGCCGGGAGCGTCAGCTCCCGGTTGCGGAAACAAACCGACGTTCGCGCCGTTTTGCGAAAAACCGCGTGCTGACGCACGCGGCTCGCCTGGGCACAAATGCGCATCACCGGGCGAGCCGGGAGCGTCGGATCCCGGAGGACGGCAGGGCCGCCGGGATCCAGTGGTTTTCGCTTCGACCACCGGCTACTGGACTGGCAAGCCTTCGGCTTGCTTTTAATCTGGTAACGTTCCCCTTGAGCTTGCACGCGAAACACGTATGGCACGGCTTCGTTGCCGAAGTTTGGGTGCTATGATGAGGGCACGGCGTTTTGTCCTGGTTCCCCAGTAGCAGGGTGGTTGCAATCCGATGCGTGACCAACCGCACGTCGAGAGTCGCCCGCCCCGCCGCCCGGTCCGGCTGAGCACGCTGGTGGTCTATGCCGTGCTGGGAGCGGTGTTGGGCAGCGTGTTGAGCGGCGTGGTGTGGGTGCTGGCCACGCGCAATCCGCTGCCGGAACTCACCCCCTCCCAGTTGGAACAGGCCCGGCGGCGCTGGCAACAGCACGGCCCGGCCAGTTACCAAATGACCATTTCCCTGGAACCCCCACCCGGCGGAAACACCCCGGAAAGCGGCCGTCGCATTCGGGTGCGGGTTACGGGCCACCAGGCGGTGTCCGTCACGCAGCATCCCGGCGGGGAGCTGCCGCGGCGCAGCTGGGACTATTGGACCGTGCCCGGGCTGTTCGACGTGCTGCAACGGGAGCTGGAGAACCGGCAGCATCCGCAGCGGGCTTTCGGCGTCTCCGACCCGCGGATGGTCGTGCTCCGCTGCCGCTTCGACCCGCAATATGGCTATCCCCGGCAATACCAGCGCGTGGTGCGCGGCCGGGGCTTGCAAAGCCGCTGGGAAGTGGTGGAGTTTCGGCCCCGGCCGTAGGCTTTTGCTCGGCCGGGGCACAAGATGTGCTATGTTTGCCGGGGGCTCGACCCGGCCGGTTTGGCTTTGCCGTGGTTGAACCTCCTGCCCCGGTGCGCTATGGTAATGCGTTGACTTAGGAGCAAGAGCGATGGGCCACGGTCGAGCCGGTTCAGCCGTTCTGGATCACCAAGGGCGCTTGCAAGGCGAGGGAGCAGTGGTGCGTCTGATCCTGTTAGGTCCCCCGGGGGCGGGCAAGGGAACCCAAGCCGCGCGGATCGCCAAGCGGTGGCCCATCCCGCACGTCTCCACCGGCGAAATGTTCCGCCAGGCCGTGAACGACCACACGCCTTTGGGCCAGCAGGTGCGGCAGTACATGGAAAACGGCCAGCTGGTGCCCGATGAGCTGGTGATCCAGATGGTCCGCCGCCGCCTGCAACAGCCCGACGCCCAGCAGGGATTTCTGCTGGACGGCTTCCCTCGCACCCGGCCGCAAGCCGAGGCGCTGGACAAGCTGCTGGAGGAAATGCACCAGCAACTGGACGCCGTGTTGCTGCTGCAAGTGCCCGATGAACTGATCCTGGAACGGATCACCGGCCGCCGGGTGGACCCGCAAACCGGCGTCATCTACCACCTGAAGTACAACCCACCGCCGCCGGAGGCGATCCCCCGGCTGGTGCAACGCCACGACGACACCGAAGAAACCTGCCGCAAGCGGTTGCTGAAGTACCATCGGGAAACCGAGGCCGTCATCCCCTACTACGAGCAACGGGGGTTGCTGCGCCGCATCGACGGTGCGCGCGATCCGGACGAAGTGACCCGGCAGATCTTCCAGACCCTGGGCGTACGGGATTGAGCAGGGCCGGCTGGCCAAATGCCCCTGGTTTTTCTCTCCTCCGGGAGCTCGTGCTCCCGGCTCGCTGTTTTTACGCGTTTGCGCCCGGCGAGCCCCGGACTTGGAGCCCGGGGGGAGCCGAAGAGACGCCTTCGGTTGTTTTTCTCCGCCAGCTAAAGCTGGCGGCTCGCCGTTGCCAAGAATAAACGCTTATTCTCTCCTAGCATGGAAGCGCCAAACCAACTGATGTGCTAGCTGGCTAAACGCGTACCCGACTGAAGTCGGCGGCTTGTCGTTTGCCGGAATTGACGTTTGTTCTTGTCTCGGTGCGGCAGCACCGATGCACGCCACAGGCCTGAACTTGCGGTTTTCCATAGCGAATGTGTTCCACTCGAATCAGCGCTCGCCGCTGCATGCGGGCTTTATTGGTACGGCAGTGCCGTCCCGTCCCGGGCGAAATCGGCCGTGCGGTCGTGCGGATAGAACAGCTTGCCGATGTCCTCGGCAATGACGTTGACCACCACGCGGCGGAACTGGGCTCGCGGCACCGTGGTGGGAATACCGGTGGAGGGGTAAAGCACCCGTAGCGGGGCTTTTTCGAAGACGATCTCGCCGTCGCGGGTCATGTCATAGACGGTCACGGCGATGTCGGCCCGACCCTGATACACCGTCGAGCTGCGATAGAGACTGAAATCCAGCAGGTCGATCCCCACCACCATCTCGGCACCCAGGGCCTCGCCCACCTCGGGGAACTCGTCCCAGGAGTGCTCATCGGTCCATTTGGCCACTTTTTCCGGGGGGATCACCTGGATATCCGAGACGCGGCGGCGGAGCAATTGGCTCAGGCGTCGGGCCAGCGCCTCGGTGGCCAAGGCATGATCGGGGTTCATCGTGGCCGGGGCGCGGCAGACCACCACCACACGTTTTTCTCTCAGTCCGTCGAACTCCGGCGGATCGTTCGTGCCGCGGATCAGGTAGGCGGCCGTAAACAGCGCCTGGGTGCAACCGGCCAGGCCGCACAGCATCACCCCCGCCAGCACGCCTGCTTGCCGGAACTTGCTCCGGGGCATCCTTGCCTCCTTGCTGGTTGGTTTTGCGGAGAGAGGGCACCCCTTGGGGACCGGCCCGACTACCACAACAGCCGTACCGCCCAGTCCGCCAAGGTGACCACCACGAAAGCCGCCAGGGCCGCCAGGACCCAGGGCTCGCTGGGAATACCAAGGAACCACTTTCCCCGCAAGGCGGAAATCACCAGCCACGGGGCTGCCAGCAAGGCTATCACCCCCAGCAGCGTTCCCCCGGCGTTGCTGGCCAGGGCCGAAAGCACCTGCCCCCGCACCAGGTACGACCACGAGGTGGTCATTCCGCAACTGGGACAGCGAATGCCGAAATACTCGCGGAACCCACACGGAGGCAGACCCAACTGCTCGTGCGTGCCCAGGCCCAGCCCGTAAGGATCCGGCTTCAGCCAGGCGGCCACACCCAGCAAGCCGAAAAGCCCCAGGCCAAACAGCAGCAACAGCCCTCGAGCTCCCCCGGAAATTGTCCCGAGGGACTCCTCCCTTGCCGGCAGCAGCGGTACGGTCGAATCGCCGCCCCGTGCGGAGATGTTCTCCAGGGAGCTTTCGCGGGAAGATGGCATGCCCAAATCCATCTGCAGAGGTCTCTGGCTTCCCAGCTCGGAGGGGCTACAGGTCTTCCAGGCGAACCCACACGCGGCGAATGGCCAGGGCCTTGCCCGTCACAGGGTCCACCTCCACCACCGAACCGCTCAACCGCACCTGGTCGGTGGCCACGTCGAACTTGGTGGGGACGAACGTGCGGGTGGCTTCCAGCACCCGGTCCACCCGGCGTCCCAGAATACTATCATAAGGGCCGGTCATGCCCACGTCACACTGAAAAGCGGTCCCCCCGGGCAGAATCTGCTCATCGGCGGTGGGCACGTGGGTGTGCGTGCCCAACACCGCACTGACGCGCCCGTCCAGGTAGCGGCCCATCAACTGCTTGTCGCTGGTGGCCTCGGCGTGGAAGTCCACTAGCACCACGCGGACGTCCTGGGGCAGTTGGGCCAGCACGCGGTCGGCCGCATGCCAGGGGCAGTCCACCGGCCGCATGAACACCCTCCCCAGCAGGCTGAACACCGCCACCGGCACTCCGTTGGCCGCAGGCACCACGGCCAGTTCGGCTCCGGGGGCCTCGGGCGGGAAGTTGGCCGGCTTGAGGATGCGGTCTTCGCATTGGAGGGTGGGCAGGATCTCCTTGCGCCGGTAGATGTGGTCGCCCATGGTGATGCAGTCCACACCGCACTGCCGCAGCTCGTGGTAGATGGCCGGGGTGATCCCCGAGCCCCCGGCGGCGTTCTCGGCGTTGGCCACCACCAGGTCCAGCTTTTCCTGCTGGATCAGCCCGGCCAAGGCACGCCGCAGCACCTCGCGTCCTGGCCTGCCGACAATGTCTCCCACGAACAGGATGTTCACCACCGGGTCCTAACGATATGGGGCTACTTGGCCACCTCGGAAAACCGCGTTTCGCGGATCACCGTCACTTTGATCTCGCCCGGGTAGGTCAGGCGTTCCTGGTAGGTTTTGGCGATATCGCGGCAGAGCTTGGCAGCCAGGGCATCGTCGGTCTCCTCGGCTCGCAGCATCACCCGCACTTCCCGCCCGGCCTGGATGGCAAAGGCTTGCTCCACCCCGGTAAACTCCTTGGCGATCTTCTCCAGCTCTTCCATCCGCTTGATGTACCGTTCCAGGGTTTCGCGTCGGGAGCCGGGCCGGGAAGCGCTGCAGGCGTCCGCGGCGGCCACCAGCACCGTGTAGGGGTGGGCGATCCGCACGTCGTCGTGGTGTCCCAGGGCGGCATGGACCACCTCAGGCGACTCGCCGGCGCGGCGGAGGATGTCGGCCCCGATCTTCGGATGCCCCCCTTCGGCCTCGTGGTCGGCCGCCTTGCCGATGTCGTGCAGCAAGCCGCATCGTCGGGCCAGCGCGGCATCCATGCCCAGCTCGTCGGCCATCATCCCGGCCAGAAACGCCACCTCGATGGAGTGCCGCAGCACGTTCTGGCTGTAACTGGTGCGGAAGTGCAGCCGGCCGAGCAAGTACACAATCCGCTCCTGAAGATCGTGCACGTCCACTTCCTGGGCGGCCTCCCGACCCAGCTTCAGCAGGTACTCGTCCAGCTCCTTCCGCGTGCGGCCCACCACCTCCTCGATCCGACCCGGATGGATGCGCCCATCGGCGATGAGTTTTTTGAGGGCCAGCCGGGCCACCTCGCGACGCACCGTGTCGAAGGAACTGACGACCACCACCCCCGGCGTGTCGTCGATAATCACGTCCACGCCCGTGGCCTTCTCAAACGCGCGGATATTCCGCCCTTCGCGGCCGATGATCCGCCCTTTCATCTCGTCGTTGGGGATGTCGATGGTGCTGGTGGTGGTGTCGGCCGTGTGGGCGGCGGCGTAGCGCTGGATGGTGGTGATGATGATCTCGCGGGCCTTCTGTTCGGCGGTTTCTTTGAGCTGCTGCTCGTAGCGGAGAATCCGCTCCCCGGCTTCCTTTTTGAGTTCTTCCTCCAGCAGGTCCATTAGCCGCCGTTGGGCCTCCTCGCGGGAGAGGCGGCTTACTTCCTGGAGCTTTTGCCGGTGTTCTTCAATGAGCCGATCGAGCTGTTCGCCCCGGTGGCGATTCTCCGAAATCTGCTCGGCCAGCTTTCGCTGGTTCATCTCCACCATCTGCTCGCGTTTGCGCAGTTCCTGGGCTTGCTGTTCCAGAATATCCTGGCGCTTGTCCAGGGAGCGCTCCTTTTCGTGCAGCTCCTGGCGGATGGCAGAGAGTTCCCGTTCGATTTCGGCCTTTTGCTGGAGCGTCCGCTCCTTGAGCTCCAACTCGGCCTCGCGGCGGCGGGTTTCGATTTCCTTTTCGGCCTGGGCCACGATTTCGCGGGCCTCGGCCTCCGCGTCGCGGCGGCGCAAGTGATCCAGCAGACGGACCACCACGAACGTTAACACGGCCGAGATGGCCGCGGTTACCACGATCACAACCGGGTTCATCGGTTCGCTCTCCCTTGCGATCAACGATTTCCCACGCCGGGAAAGCGTTGCCAAGGGGCAGTCGAACCGGAAGTCCGCCCTCAGAGAGCCAAGCCGCACCCGGTAGGCGCAGCTCCCGCTCGGCTGACGCAGAACCAGGGCACATCAACATCCAGGCCGGCTGGCCCCAATGACCGGCACCTGCCGACCTCGCAAAGCCAGCGTGCTGAGAGGATGGGTGCTTTCGTGCCCAGCGAAGCTGGTGCCAGATGCCTCGCCTGGAAAAGGCGCAAACGCCCCACCACTCGGGGGAGAGAGACCGCTTCGGAGGCGAACCCCCCGGCACTCCATGCCCACCTCCCCGCAATCCACAACGCGGCGGCAATCACAAGTGCAACGAACACAAGGGGTTCAATCATCACTCCCCCTGACGCAGCGCTTGCAGGCACTGATGACAACCAGCACTGGGTTCCATCCGGGTTCCAAACGTCACACACATGTCAAAGGCAGACTCCGGGACACATGCCCCGAACAACGCCCCCCCCATGCGGGGGAATTGATTCGACACTCTACCTATACGAATCCTACCAAAGTCGCCCCGGGATGCAACGGGAGAAAAACGCTTCCCCCGGATCGCCCTTCCCCCAGCTGGTGCCCACAATACGGTCATTCCCCCACTCAGTGGAACCAGGAGGAGGCTGGCTGGCACCAGCCCAACTCCAAATGGACCGCACCCCAGCTGCGAGGTTGCTTGACCGAAGCGGATGACTAGGTTATCTTACAACCCACCGATGTTATACGATAACACCGACTTCTTGCTTCAAACCGGGTGGATACCATGACCAGAGCCGGTTGGGTCCAGCCAGGGAGGAAATTCCCCAGCGCACTCTGGGGGCGGCCGGAAGGGATCGGGTTGTTTCTGTTTGTGGCCCTGG
>JALSGI010000717.1 GCA_026982835.1 Planctomycetota bacterium
GCCGCCACTGCGTGAACCGCCCGGGCCAGCACGTGAGCCTCTGGCGCCGTGCCCGCGGCGGTGTTGCCCCCGGTGGCGGCAGCCACCAGCTGGACCTGGGTCTTTGCGTCCGGCTGGCTGCCCAACAGCAGTTGGTGCAGCCAGGCGACGGCCTGGGCGGTGGTTTTGATCTGGTAGCGGGCAGCCAGCTCGGCCAGGTCCACCTGCGGCGGTCCCTGGGCGGCCAGGTCCCAGGCCAGGTTGAGCCGGCCCACCAGCGTGGCCGAATTGAGCCAGGCCTGGCCGCGGTCCCAGCCGGCCACGTTCGGGGGGAAGAACAGCCGCTGGCCCAACTGGGTCAGGCGGCGGTCCAGTTCCTGGAAGTTGGTGGTCCCTTCCAGTGCCGCCAGCAGCCCGATGGCGTAGTCCACGGGAGATTTGATCTTGTGCCCTCGGGCCAGCGGGGAGAAGAACACGTTGCTTTGCAGGATGGTGCCCAGCAGCCAGGCGGTATCGTAGTCGCGGCGGCGGTACTGCTTTGCCAGGGGTTCGATCAGCCGCCGGGGCCAGGGGGCGTCCTCGGCCACCAGGTAGCGGCACCACTTGCCCACCAGGTAGCGGGCCGTGGCGGGGTGTTCTAGCAGGATGTGCAGTACATCCTCTCCTCGCCAGCGGCCGCGGCGGCCCAGCACCGTCTTGAAGCCCGGATCGTGCTCTTCGGCGTCGTAGTAGAACCGCCCGCGGCGAAGCGACCAGCCGGTGAATGCCCGGGCCGCCTCCTTGATGTCCTTTTCGGTGTAGTTGCCCAAGCCCAGGGTAAATAGCTCCATCACTTCCCGAGCGAAGTTTTCGTTGGGGTGTCGGCGGCGGTTCAAGGCCCCGTCCAGCCAGACCATCATGGCCGGGTCCTTGGACACCTGCTCCAGCAGGGTGCCGAAGGGGCCCAGCCCCAGGCGGCGAAAGAGCCGGTTCTGCTGCCACATCATCCAGGCATCGACCTTGGCCGCCGAGGTGGCGAAGTGATCGTGCCAGAACAGGGCCACGCGTTCGCGCAAGGGGTGGGGAGAGAAACGCATCACGTACAGCCACCAGGGGGGAAGCCCATCCGGCTGATTGTTCCCCAGCGTGGCCAGGGCCACCTGTTCCATCTGTTGGTAGAACGCCTGCTGGTGGCGGCCCCCGTGCAACAGTTGCTCCACGGTTTGCTGGGGACCTTGCTCCAAGGCCTGTTGCAGCTGCTGCCAATTGGCGCCAAAGGCTGCCCGGCGATAAAGATGCGCGGTTTTTTCCAGGTTCCAGGGCTCCTTGGCGGATGGCTCAAAAGGGGCCCAAGCCCACTGGGGATCGACACGGTTCCAGTCCACGGTGAGGGTCTCCCGTGTAGCAAAGGGGTTGCGGTAAAGCTAGGGGTTGCTGCCCGGCGTGCTGGGATGCTGGCGGCATGCGGGTGTTTTTCCCGCCTCCGCGGCTGTCGGCAGGGGGGTGGGCTGCCTTGGTCTGCGGGGGCGGGGCTTTTCCTTGGCGCCGGTTTCGGGTTCGCTGAGAAATACCCGCCTTGCGAAGCGGGCGGTTTCGATAAAATCCGTGAAAAAATCCAGCTACGGCAAAGACGCCACCTGGCTGAAACCCCCGGCCCCCTTGGGCGGGTAGCAAGGACAGAAGCCTTGTCGGCGGCTCCGCGGCAAGCTCCCAGACTTTGCTTTTCCCAATCGCAAGGGGTCGACCATGAACACGGGTTTTTACGCAGCACCGCGGTGGCGAGGAGTTCTTTTGGCGCTGGTGGGGGCCGCTTTCCTGCTGGGGGGACTGGGCGGGGAGCTTCCGGCCCAACAGCAAAAGGCCGCCAAGGAGCCGATCCAGCTGGTGCACCAGGCGGCCCTGGTCTATGTGGAAGTGACCCACCCGGAACACCTCTGGCCGCTGGTGCTGGATGCTTCGTACCAGGAGCAACTTCGTAAAACCCTTGCCGTGCGAAGACTTCTGGCCCGCAGAGAACTCCGCCCGGCCAGGGAACTGGCCCAGGGCATCCAGCGGCACAGCGGCCGACCGTTCCTGGAAGTGCTCGCCGAGGCCTCGGCACGGCGCATCGCCGTGGCCGTGGAACCGGTGAGCCAGACCGTCCTGGTGATCCTCAAGGGAAAAGATGCGGCCACCGTGGAACGGTTGAGCCGCTCGTTGCAGAAAACCATTCAGCAGTACACCCAGCAACGCAACTTGCCGCTGGAACCAGCACAAACCCAGTACCAGGGCGTGAGCGTTTATTCGGTGGGCTCGAAGGTGTATTGGGCACATACCCAGCAGTGGTTCTTCGCCAGCAACAGCCCGCAGGGAATCCAATCGGCCCTGGACCGCCTCCGGGGCGAAGAGGAGGATCACCTGGGCCGGACCGAGGACTATCGCAAGGCGCGGGCTCTGGTGGGCCAGTCGGCCACCGGCTGGGGCATGCTCCGCACGGCCCCGCTGCTGCTGTTGCCCCAGGTGCAGCAGGCCCTGACGGGCAAGCACAGGGAGATCGGTGCGGAGCTTTTGGCCGGGGGGGTGATGGAGGTGCTGGCCCGTGCCCCCGTGGTGGCGATTCGACTGGATGCCCAATCGCAGCACCTGCGGATGTCGGTCCATGTGCCCTACGATCCGGGCAAGGTGCGCCCGCACCGGCGATGGTTCTTTGCCCCGGCGAAGGAACGTGGAGGGGGCCTCCTGCGTCCCCCAGGCACGATCCTCTCCCTGACCATCTACCGCGATCTGGCCCAGTGGTGGAAGCAGCGGGAACGCCTGTTCCGGCCGGAAGCCCTGGGAGCGTTCGACGAAGCCGAGGGGAACCTGGGACTGCTGCTGGGCCGGGTGGACCTGGAAGAGGACCTGCTGCAGCATCTTGGCCCGCGAATCCGCGTGGTGGTCGCCCGCACTGCCTTCCCCCCCAAGCAAACTCCCCAACTGAAGCTCCCGGCCGCGGCGGTCATCTTCTCTCTCAGAGATCCGCAGGTGGGACAAGCGCTGCTGGTGGGTTACCAGCGGCTGGTCAGCCTGATCAACATTACGGGAGTCCAGCAGGACATCCAGCCGCTGTTGCTGGGTAGCCAGACCTACCGCGGCGTGCCGTGCTACGTGGCCCGCTTTGTCGTCCCCTCGGATGCCAAACTGCCCCGGGAAACCCTTTACTACAACTTCTCCCCTTCGGCGGCGGTGATGGACCGGTGGTTCATCCTCAGCAGCCACGAGCAACTGCTCAAAAAACTCATCGACCAGCTTCAGAACCAGGGAGACACCCCGGCCCAAGGACTCAACACCGCCGTGGAGCTGGACCTGAAGCAGCTGGCCGCCGTGCTGGAGGACAACCGGGCCACGTTGGTGGCCCAGACGCTGCTGCAAGAAGGCACCCCGCTGCCGCAAGCCCAAAAACAAACCGACCTGTTCCTCCAGTTGCTGCGGCGGCTCAACCGGGCGGCGCTGCGCCTCCGCGTGGAAGAAAGGCAGCTGGTGCTGGAGCTGGAATCGGGACGGTAGCTCAAGCCGACTTGGACATCTGGCTGCTCTGGTTCAGCTTGTTGTAGAGCGTTTTGATGCTGATGCCCAGCTCCTGGGCGACCCGGGACTTGTTGCCGTCGTGTCGGGCCAGGGCCTGCCGGATGGCCTCCTGTTCCAGTTCCCGCAACGACATGCCCGGGGGGATGTACGCGCGGGCCGCCGCCTGGGCAGCTCCGGCTCCCTGGGCAAGGGCGAACTTTTGGGGCAGATGTTCCGGCCCGATGGGACCCTGCGGGCAAAGGATGGTGGCGTATTCCACGGCGTTGGCCAGCTCGCGCACATTGCCGGGCCAGTGGTGTTGCACCAGCAGCGCCTCGGCCTCGGGCGTGAAGGGACCGGGAGCCGCCGCCCGCGTGGCCCCCAGCCGCTGGAGCAAGTGTCGGGCCAGGGGCAGGATGTCCTCGCGGCGGTGGCGCAAGGGGGGAATGAATATCTCGAACGTGTTGATCCGATACAACAGGTCCTGGCGGAACTGCCCTTGGCGGACCATCTCTTCCAGATTCCGATGCGTGGCGCACAGCACGCGCACGTCCACGGTAAAGGTCTTGTTGTCCCCGATGCGGCGCACCTCCCCGCACTCCAGCACCCGCAGCAACTTGGCCTGCATGGCCTTGGGCAGCTCGCCGATCTCGTCCAGAAACAGCGTTCCCCCGTCGGCCATTTCAAACAATCCTTGGCGGTGCTCTTCGGCCCCGGTGAAGGCCCCCTTGCGATGGCCGAACAGCTCGCTTTCGATCAGGCTTTCCGGCAGCGCGCCGCAGTTGACCGCCACAAAAGGCTTGTCGGCCCGGGGACTTTGCTCGTGCAAGGCCCGCGCCACCAGCTCCTTGCCCGTGCCGGTCTCCCCTCGGATCAACACCGTGGAGGAGGTGGGAGCCACCTGGGCGATCAACCGCCGCACTTGCTCCATCGCCGCCGATTCCCCCACCAGCCGCGGCGCCCCTTCCAGCCGCAGCAGTCGCAAGCGGGCGGCATCGACCTGCTGGGCCAGTTGCCGCTTTTCGGCCACGTGCCGCAGCAGCCGCTCCATTTCCACCAGCGAACAGGGCTTGGTGAGCAAGCCCAGCACCTGGAAGCGGATCGCCTCCACGGCCGATTCGTTGCTGGGATAGCCGGTCAGGATGATCACATCGGTCTGGGGAGCCAGTTCCTGGGCGCGGGCGATCACCTCCAGCCCGCCCAGCCCGGGCATGTTCAAGTCCACAATCAGCAGATCGAAGCACTGCTGCTCCATGGCCTGCACCGCCTCGTGCCCGTCGGCGCAGATGGTCACCTGGTGTCCCATCGCTGCCAGTTCGTTGCCGAACACCTCCCGAAAGGAGTGCTCGTCGTCGGCAAAGAGGATTTTCAGGGTCTTGGTGGGCTTGCTTGCTTGGCCGTTCATGCTGCATCTCCCGCGAGGCAAGCGGTACGTTCCGACAGGATCTCCAGCTCCACCTGGGCACGTTCGGCCGACAGCTGGTACCGGAGGCGGATTCCCGCCTCGGCAAACATCGCTGCAGCCAGGGAAAGCCAGCTGGGCTCCTCGCCGTAGGAGCCGGAGCCCAAGTGGCGGAAAGCTTCCTCGGCCCCCGGGGCCGGCCGCTTCAACCGAAACTCGATCCGCAGCTTCGCCCCCGAGGGGAGTGGATGCAGCCCCAGCTCCAGGCTGCCGGGAAGGGCCAGCTCCGACAGCCCCCGCAACAGGGCCAACAGGGCCACGTGGAACTCCTGGACCGAAAGCAACACCTGCACCCGCGGTCCGGGGCGCCAGCGGACCTCCAGCTCCGGCAGCCCGCTCCCCTCCCACCCACGCCAGGTTTCCAACGCCTGGCCCACCAGTTGGTTCAACTCCACCTGCTGGGGGCCTTGCTGGTTCTGGCGGGCCAGTTGCAACAGCCGCTGGGTGATCTGCTTGCAGGCGAACGCCCCGGATTGGATGTGCTGCAGCCGCTCCAGCACCTCCGGTTCCACCACGGGAAGGGGAGCCGCGTGGCTCCAGCGGTGCAGGTGCTCGGCGGCCTGGGCGATCCGCCGCAGCGCCGGCTCGATCTGTTGTCCCACGCCCGAGGCCAACAGCCCCACCACGGCCAGGCGCTGGTTGCGCATCTTCTGCTCGGCCACTTGCTGCACCCGCTCGTCGAGCCGATGGCGAATGTGCAAGAACTTTTCGATCATCTGATTGAGCAACTGGGCCAGTTGGGCCATTTCGTCCCGCCCGGGGAGCCGAAAGCGATAGTCCAACCGTCCCTGGGCGATGAGCCGGGCACCGGCCACCAGGTCGCGCAGCGGCACCAGCACCCGGCGGGAGAACCGCCACAAAAAACCGCCCAACAAAGCCACTCCGGCCGCAGCCGCTAGCCAGGTCATCTGGATCTGCAAGCGGTAGCGGTTGCGCACCTGGTCGGGAACGTCGTTGAGCCGCCGCTGCAACAGGGCCGGCAGGCGGCCGGCCAGGTGCTGCAAGCGGTCGCACAACCGCAAGGCATCCGCGGCGTCCTGGACCGGATGCCGGTATTCCCGCTGCAGCGCGTCCAGCAAGGCGGTCATCTGCTCGGCCACTGCGTTTTCCTTGTAGGTTTGGGCCAGCGGGCCGTCGGCTCCCGCGGCTCGTTGCAACACCTGGAGATACTCGGCCAGTTTTTCCCGCACCGTGTCGATCCGCTTGCCGACGTTGGTGCGGGCGGCATGCAATCCCGGAGATGGTTCCCCCGGGGCCTGCAAGGCGGACCAGCGCTGGCGCTGCAAGTGCTCGGCCACGGCGATCCGCAAGTCTCCCACGGCGCTGTTCAATTCGGCGGCTGCGGGCAACTCCTCCACGCGGCGCAGGTCTTCGGCCATCTGCTGGTACTGGTACAGACCCAGAAAACCGTTGGCCGCCACGGTCAGTAACGCCAGGGCCAACAGCACAAACAGCAGGCTCAGCTCCCCCCGAAGCGACCAGGCGGGGGAAAGCAGCAGCGGCTGGTCTTGCTCGGGGGCCGGGGCTTGCACCTGGGGCACGGCACCTTCCCCTGCAAAGTGACAAGGCGTCCTTGCCAAAGGCCCGGGAACTTGCTCCCACGGCCCACGGCGACTCGGGGCGAAGTGTACCGGCGGCGGCAAGCAACCCACAAGACGACTCGCCCGCTCCGGTGCTATCACCCCCGGCCGGTACGTAATGGCGGTGAAAAGAACGCCAGCCGTTTTATCCCCGCAGACGACAAAGCCCCCCGTGCTAGCAAAGAAAACACACGGCCCTCGGCCCTACCCGCCGGCGGCCCACCAAAGCACCAGCACCACCAGGGCAAACAGCAGCAGCACCAGCACCGGGGCCGACCAGACCGGCCAGCCGCCTGCGGGCCCCAACCGCTTCCCTCACCCGGGGCAGCGTGCCGGCAGGGGGTCTTGCAGCCGCCGGCCGCACGGGCACTGGTATCGCATGGCAAACCGCAGTTTCGGGGGAACCAAACGCCGATCAACACTGGGAGAGCATATCGTAATCGGCTTCGATCCCCAAACGCATGGCCAGCTCCAGGAACTGGTCGTAGAAGCGTTGGGCCGAGGAATGGATGTGCTCGGCCTCGGTGATAAAGGACATCCGGTCGTTGCGGAACACGTGATGCCGGTGGAAGATTTCCTGGAAGGGTTCCAGTTGCTGGGCATAAACGATCAGCAGCTTGTGCTCATCGAATTGCACCTCGGCCGGCAGTTGCGGATTGAGCACGGCCACGCCGGTGCAACCGTCGTTGAGCAGCAGGTCCTCATAGTCGCACAACACGCTCATCAACACCGGCTTGTCGATGTGTTCCCGGTACAGGTCCTGGTGCTCGCCGCTGTAGCGGTGATGGCTGGTCTCCAGCACCACGTCCACCACCGGGCCCAGCGGTTCCAGCAGGTCCAGGAACAGGTCCAGCAGCACTTCGCACGAGGCGGCTCCCATGATCACCGGCACCTGCACCCGGTTCTCCTCGTCCCGATAGACGCCGCAGCGGTAGCCTTGAGTGGGGACCACCTTGAGGTCGTAAGCCGGGCGGACTGCATCGGTGAGCAGGAAGTCGCCGTAGCGGGCCACTTGGAGATGGGCTTCCAGCTCCTCCTGGCTCAGCTTGTCGAAGCTGCTGTTCCAGGCAGAAGGGAGTTCGGCCGGAAGGTTGCCACCGGTAGGGTACGGCTGGCTGAAGCCCATGTCGTTACCTTTCGTGCTCTGTTCCGCTGGGTGGATCGTCCAAGGTTGCAAACTCTTTTCTGGTAGCCTAGGTCACGCTGGCCGGCGGTGCCAATCGGCCTTCCGGAGAAACCCGACGCTTCAGGCACCACCTTCCCGGCCAGGGTGCCGGCCACTGGCGGTTGCGTTGTTCCAACTGCGGTTCAATCAAATCTAGCACCCATCCGTTTGCCCGGGACCGCTTGCCAAAACAGAAAACCGACTTTGCCCGCGCCCGGGACCGCACGAACGGCTAAACCCTGCCGATTGGGCAAACCGGGCGTGCCGGGGCTGTTTCCTTGCCACGAGAGCGTTGCCCCCAGGCAACACCCCCGGGAACCCCCGGCCCAGTCAATGCAACACCCCCGTTGACCGAAATCCACGAACCGGCCTCCGGCGGCAAAAAACGCTTGCCAGGATCGGTTCGGCCGGGCAGGATGAATCTGGACGTTCCGGCGAGGGACACATGCCCTCCTGCTGCCGCGGTGGCGAAACCTGCCACGTTTTGGCGGGTTTGTCCTGGGTAGGGAAAAAAGTGCCTTTTTGCGTTCCTCCCCCCTGCAAACGGAGAAGTTGCCATGCACAGTGCCCGTTGCCCCGATTGTGACCGCGGTTTACCCCTGGACCGGCGCCACTTCCTGGCCGCCACTGGTGCGGCGGTGGCTGCGGCGGCCGCTGCCCCGGTGCTGGCCGCACCCACCATCAAGCCCGGCAGCGCCGAAAGCTACGTGAAAAAACTCTACGAAGCGCTCACCCCGGAACAAAAGAAGGTTGTCTGCTTCGACTGGGACTACGTCGATCCCCGCCGGGGATTGCTGCGAGCCCGCGTGCAAAACAACTGGCGCATCACCCGCCCGGCCGTGCTCAGCGACTTTTACACCAAGGACCAGCAGGAGTTGATTCGGGCCATCTTCGAGCGGATCTACAGTCCCGACTGGGTCAAGAAGATCGACCATCAGCTCCAGGACGACGCCGGCGGCTGGGGCCGACGGCACAGCATCGCCATCTTCGGCACTCCCGGGGAGGGCAACTTCGAGTTCGTCTTCACCGGGCGGCACATTACCATCCGCTGCGACGGCAACAGCGCCGAGCACGTGGCTTTCGGCGGACCGATTTTCTACGGCCACGCCGCCCGCGGCTTCAACGAAGCCCCCGACCACCCCGGCAACGTCTTCTGGCCCCAGGCCCTGGAGGCCAACAAGGTGTGGGACATCCTCGACGGCAAGCAGCGCCGCCAGGCGCTGGTGGCCCGCTCCCCAAGAGAGTCGGCCGTGGCTTTCCGCGGCAAAAAGGGGACGTTCCCCGGCATTCCCATCGCCGAATTGACCGCCGACCAGAAGCAAGCCGTGCAGAAGGTGCTGAAGAAACTGCTGGAGCCGTTCCGGCAAGTGGATCGCCAGGAAGTGGTGCAGTGCCTGGAAGCCCAAGGCGGACTGGACCACTGCCACCTGGCCTTCTACAAGGACCAGGACATCGGCAACGACCAGGTGTGGGACAACTGGCGGCTGGAAGGCCCGGCCTTCGTCTGGTACTTCCGCGGAGCTCCGCACGTGCACGTGTGGGTCAACGTGGCCAGCACGCCCAAGGTGAAGATCGTCACCTGATGCGGCGTGTGCCGTCTTGGGTCTTGAGTCTTGGGTCTTGAGGAGCCAGAGCCCCGCACGTCCACGTCAGTGCGGGGCTCTGTGCTCGATATCCAAGACAACACTCACCGATTCTCCCCGCACTGACGTGCGGGGCTCCTCCGAGGGCTTACGGTGCACGGCTCGCTGTTCAACCGCCGGCTCACGCCGGGTACGTGTTTAGCCAGCTAGCAGCCGGAGGACCGACTCCGCAGGCGTCGCAGCTTCGTAGCCTCACGGTCGTCAGACCCCCGGAAGGCAGCGTTTTTCCTTGTCCTTGAGCATCCCGAAGGGATGCCAGAGGGAGGAACCACTGGCTGTTTCTGGCACCCCTGCCGGGGTGCTGGGTATGGTTATGGCCGTGCGGTCCGGTGGTCTCCGCTTCGTCGAGTGCCGGCTACCAGGCTGGCAAGCCTTCGGCTTGCTTTTGATCTGGGAATGCTCCGTCTTGTGCTGGCACGCTAAACACGTACGACGCTCCCGGCTCGCGGTGCAACCGCGGGCTAACGCCCGCGGCTCGCCGTTCTCCGCCGGCTGACGGCGCGCGGCTCGCCACGCCCCCACGCCCTCCCCGAGCTGAAGCTCGGGGCTCGCCGGTTCGAGAATAAACGCTTTTTCTTGCCCCGGTGCGGAAGCACCGGCGCACGCCGAATTCGCCGTTCTCCCCGCACTCTCGTGCGCGCGTTCCTCCGGGAGCTTACGCTCCCGGCTCGCTAGAGAACCGCCGGCTGACGGCGCGCGGCTCGCCGTTGCTCCGCCAGCTGAAGCTAGCGGCTCGCCGATTGTAAAACCGGCGGTTTGTTCTTGTTCAGTGACTCCCCCCGCTAACGCGGGGGGCTCTTAGGTTCTCCTGCGGCTGAAGCCGCAGGCTCGCCAGTGATTAAAGAACCGACGCTCGTTCTCGCGCCCGGCGAGCCGCGGGCTCGCCTTTGCGCCGTATCACTGCTGCTCCTGCTGCGGATGGACCCACTGCGTGGTGCCGTCGGCCCAGTTCTCTTTCTTCCAGATGGGCACCTCTTTTTTGAGGGTGTCGATCAGCCAGCGGGCCGCCTCGAACGCTTCGCGGCGATGGGCCGCACTGACAGCCACCGCCACGCTCGCCTCGCCCAGCTCCAGGTGCCCCAGGCGATGGACCAGCGCGCAGTGGACCAGCTTCCAGCGGGAGCGGGCCTGTTGTTCCAGCCGGGCCATCTGCTGCTGGGCCATTTCGGCGTAGGCTTCGTAGTCCAGGGCCACGGTCTCCCGGGAGCCGGTGAACTGGCGCACCGTGCCCAGAAAAAGAACCACCGCCCCGGCCTGGGGCGATTGCACGCGGGCCAGCAGCTCGGCCGGATCGATCGGTTCACGGGTCAGGTAGTTCATCGGGCCTTGGGTCCTCCACCCAGGTGCACGGGAAATGGGAACGCCGGCAGGGAGCGGGTTTCGGGAAAACTGCATCCGGCCGCTCCGGAAACTGATCATCCGCCACTGACCGGGGGGATGCAAGCCACCTGGTCGAACGGGCCGACCAGGCAATCTTCGGTGGCAAACTGGCAGTTGACCGCCAGTTGCAGGCTTCCGGCCAGCGACTCCAGGGCCGGGTGCGACTGGAGCAGGCGTTGTTTTAGTTGGGCCACGGTCAGGGGCTCCTCGGCGGGAATTTCCACCACGTCGCTTCCGGCCAGGTCGCGGGCGGCGGCGAACATCTGCACGCGAATCACACTCATGGGCGATAGGG
>JALSGI010000718.1 GCA_026982835.1 Planctomycetota bacterium
CGCGGCTGCAAGAACCAGCGCCAATACAACCGCGTGCTCACGCACGCGGCTCGCCGGAACCGTTACCGTGGCGCAAAAACAAGCGTGCGTTTTCACGCAACGGCGAGCCGCCAGCTTCAGCTGGCGCAGAACGGCAGGGCCGTCGGCCACTGGGAGCTACCGCTCCGATACAAGAAAAACCAACAACGGCGAGCCGGGAGCGTCAGCTCCCGGAGGAAAACAAGCAAAAGCGTTTCTTCGGCTCTTCCCGGACTGAAGCCCGGGGCTCGCCAAAGCAAGAAAATACGCCGGCTCTCGCAGCTTACGGTTCCAAAAACAAACACCGGCGGCAAAGACAATCGCCTCGGTTCGCAGCGAAGCTACTCCCCGGCCGCCACCTGCTGCTGGAACAAGCGATCGAAACGCTGCCGTACTTCGGCCGTGCACTGCTCGATCCGACGGCGGAACGCTTCGGCGTCCCGGTAGCCCAACAGCGAAGCCAGGCGGTGGAGCTGATCGGGCTGCTGGGGCAGTTGATCGTGGGCAGCCAGGTTGAGCAGTTGCAGGCGCGATTCCACCTGCCGCAGCAGCAGGTAGCTTTCCCGCCAGAAGCGGGCCTCCTCGGCAGCCAGCAGCCCTTGGGATTCCAATCGCTGCAGGGCCGCCAGCGTGTTGGGTTCGTGCAGTTGGGGGTGCCGGGGCAGGTGGAGCAGTTGCAGCATCTGCACGGCAAACTCCACATCGACCATGCCGCCGGGCCCGCGCTTGATGTTGCCCGGAGAGGCCGTCTGCTGCAGTTTCCGCCGCATCTGGTAGATGCTCTCCACGTCCTGGCCGGTCAGGGGTCGGGCGGTCATCGCCTCCAGCACCGCCTGCCGGGCGGCCTGGGCGGCCTGGTCGTCGCAGGAGAGCACCCGTGCCTTGCACAACGCCTGCCGTTCCCAAAGCTGCCCCTCGCCGCGCTGGAAGTAGCGGCGGAACTCCTCCAGCGAAGTGGCCAGCGCGCCGCTGCGTCCGGTGGGCCGCAGCCGGGCGTCCACCTCGTACAGCCGCCCGTAGGGGCCCAGGTGGGTCATCGTCTTGATCACCCGGGAGCCCAGCTCGCTGAAGAAGTGCTGGTTGGTGGTGGCGTTGCCGCCGCGGGCCACGGCCCGCGTGTGGCCCTCCCCGGCGTAGAGAAACACCAGGTCCACGTCGCTGTGGTAGTTCATCTCCCGGCCGCCGAACTTGCCCATGGCCAGCACCACCCAGGGGCACTCTTTGTCCTGGTGCTGGGGCACTCCCAGCCGCGGTACCAATTGCTGCCAGCAGTGGTGGATGACCTGTTCCAGGCACACCTGGGCCACATCGCTCAAGCAGGCGGTGACCCGCGGCAGCGGCTCCTTGTCCAGCACGTCCCGCACCCCCACTTGCAGGTGCTTGGCGTTTTTGAAGCTGTGGAGGATCGGGTCCAGGTCTTCGGCCCCGCGGGTCAGTTCGGCCAGTTCTTGCCGCATGCTCTCCCGCTCCGGCAACCGGTCCAAAAGCAGGCTGTCCAGCAGCTCGTCGATCATGCCGGGATTGCTGACCAGGATGCTGCACA
>JALSGI010000719.1 GCA_026982835.1 Planctomycetota bacterium
TTACCTGGGGGCCTGGCTCTTGTGGATCGGCGACCAGCAGCACTGGTTCTGGGACTACTACTGGGTGCCGGCTGCCGCCACAACTCTGCTGGTTGCCAGCTTGCCTGCCTGGTGGATGCTTCGCCGGGGGACCACCCGCGGCTACTACCTGCTGCACTTCTGGGGCGCGTGGGTGTTGGTGAATTTTTATGTGGCCGGCTACATCTACGAGAACACCCGACACGTGCTGGGGCACACGCCCGAGGAAGCCGCCCAACGACTGCTGCTACAGTACCAGGAACAATACGACATTCCGCTTCGCCTGGTGCCGGACCGGTGCCCGTTGCCCGAAGCCATATCCGACCTGGAAAGGGGGAAAAGGTATTGGATCGTGGGTCCCCAAGGCCCCGTGACCCGCATAGGTGTGCGCCCCCACCGTTGGTACGGGTGGCAATTTTCTTATAACTACTCGGTGAAATCCGCCGAAGAGATGCTGCAACAGGCTCAACAGCGGCTCCAGTCCCGCGATGCGAGAAGTCTGGAGGAAGCTCGGGCCATTCTCGAGGCGATCCTGGAGCTTTACCCGCCTGGCTCCCCTGCGGTGCAGCAAGCCCGGCGACTGCTGGAGCGGCTTGCTGCAAAGAACAAAAACCTTGCCGAGCCGGCTCATCCGGCCCAGGCAGGCAGGTAGTGCATCTCCAGCCCCAGGTGCCAGGCGCCCAGCAGGCGAAACACCAGCGTGATGATGGCCACCGCGGCCAGGTTGACCCACAACCCGGCCCGCATCATCTGCTGCAGGCTTACCCGCTGCGAGCCATAGACGATGGCGTTGGGCGGGGTGGCCACCGGGAGCATGAAGGCGCAACTTGCCGCCAGCGTGACCGGCACCAGCAGCCAACGGGGGTCGGTTTGCAGCTCGCGGGCCGTTTCGGCGAGGATGGGCAGCCACATCTGCACGCTGGCCAGGTTGCTGGTCAGTTCGGTCAGGGCGGTCATGCCGGCGGTGAGCAAGGCCACGGAGGCGGTGGGCCACCGGTGGGGCAGCAGGGCGGCCAGCTGGTGGCCCAGCAGTTGGGCAAGCCCCGTTGCGCGCATGGCCGAGGCCAGGGCCAGCCCGCCGCCGAACAGAAGCAGCACGCCCCAGGGCAACTGCCGCGTGTCTTCCCACTGGAGCAGTCGCTTGCGTCCCGGCTGGCACGAAGGGATGCAAAAGCCCAGCAGGCCCATCCCCACGGCCACCGTGGCATCGCTGACCCAGGCCGCTCCCTCGGGGGCCGAGCCGTGTCCCAGGCCCAAAAGCGGCGCCCAGCCCCAGCCGCGCACCGGCTCGCGCAGCACCCAGAGCAGGGCCGTGGCCAGGAACAGCCCCCCCGCCCATTTCTCATCACGGCTCATGGGTCCCAGTTGCCGGGCAAATTGAGCCACCGCGGCCCGGCCGCCCCAAAGCGATTCCCGCGACACGCTAAACACCGCCCGGGTGAGCAACCACCAGGTTATCCCGCCCAGAAGCAGCGTCACCGGCAAGGCCAGGAGCATCCAGCCGGGGAAGGAGATTTCCGGCCCTTGCGGCCATCGCTGCTGGTAAAAGGCCAAAAACGCCACGTTGGGCGGCGTGCCCACCTTGGTGGCGATCCCGCCCAGGCTAGCCCCGTAGGCCACGGCCAGAAGCAGAGCCGGGGCCAGTTCCCCGGCCGGCGAGGCGGTGCTGTTGTTTGCCGAGGCGGCGGGGTGACCGGAGTTTTCTTCGGCCCGAGCCAGCACACTCAAGGCAATCGGCAGCAGCATCATCGTGGTGGCCGTGTTGGAAAGCCACATGCTCAGCGCGGCCGAAGCCACCAGAAAGCCCAACACCACCCGATGCGGCCGGTCGCCCAAGGCCCAGAGAATGTGCAGGGCGATCCGGCGGTGCAAGCCGCTTTGCTGCACGGCCAGGGCCAGCAAGAATCCGCCCAGGAAAAGAAAGATGCTGTTGGAGGCGTAGTTGGGCGCCACTTCGGCCGCCGGCTGCACTTTCCACAGCGGCAGCAGCACCAGCGGCAAAAGCGCCGTTGCAGCCAGCGGCACCGCCTCGGTGACCCACCACCAGGCCATCCAGGCCACCGTACCGGCGGTGGCCCACAGGGAGAGCTGTTCCCCTTGCGCTGCTCCGATCAGCCAAAGGGAAAGTCCCAATACCGGCCCGCCGCCTAGCCGCAGCCGCTGCTTCCATGCCTTGGGGCGATTCACCCGATAGCGCCTTTAGTCTGCGTTCTCGAAGGTGCCCTGGATCACCACGGTGAGTGTGCCGTCGTTGTCGGCCGGGTTGGAATCGTACATCCGCAACACGAGCCGCCCGGTGCGTGGGGCCACGAACGACTTACTGCTGCCGATGTGGAACGGCTTGTTTTGCTTGGGATCGCGGGTGACGATCATCCCGACCAACGCGCCCAGGTTGAAGTCCCGCAGCTCCTTGGGGATGGGGATCCCGTCGGGCGTCACGCGGTGCTCCATCTTGAACACCCAGGTGCCGCTGGCGGCAATGGTCACAGGCTTGCCTTGCAGGAGCACCACGCCGGTGTCCTGCCAGCCTTGATCGGCACGGATGGTCAGCCGCTTTCGCCGGGCGGTGGCCTGCTGGGCGCGGATGCGCTTGACGGCCGCTTCGGCCTTGGCGTACCGGGGCACCAGCCGCAGGATCGATTGATAGACCTCCAACGCCTGGTCCCACTTGCGCTCCTTTTCGTACTTGGCGGCCAGTTTTTCGGCCTTGACCAGGAACTCCTTGTAAAGCTCGATCAATTGCGGGTCGGTGGGCCGGGGGGGTGGTGGTTCTTTCTTTCCCGGGCGCGGCGGGCGGCCCGGGCGGCGCGGGCGCTGCGCCTGGGTGAACTCATGCCCGACTGCAACCAGCAACGCGACAGCAACGACAGCAACGATAGCCAGGCCTCGTCTCATCATCCGGTTCCTCCCCAAAACGACTGGCGGCCGGAAAGCCCCTTTGTCCGGCAAGCCTTGCAGGCCGCCGACTGAACTTGCCGGATACCACTCCTGTAGTGTACTTCTGCCGCCGCCGGAGAACAAACCAACCGCCTTGGCCCAGGAGCCGGTCCGTTCCATGAACTCTCCGCTTTCCCCAACCAGCGGCAGGGACGCTCTCCCCGAACCGCCGAAGCCCTCCTGGTGGTCGCTCACCTGGCGCCGCACGCTGGCCGTGGCCCTGCTGGTCTTTCTGGCCGTGGAGTCCTACCGGGCCATCTGGCAGCGGGAAAACGACTACCGCTGGCACGTGGTCAAGGGCCAGGCCCTGTTGCAGCGGGACATGCAGGCGCTGAATGCCGACTGGTACCCGTTGGGCCGCATGGGCTGGAACGCCCTGGTGGCCCTGCTCCCTTACCGCCTGGGGCGCGTGCTGTTTTTGGGGCTGGGGCTTGGGGCGTTCCTTTTGGGCTACGAGCTTTGGGCTCGGATGAGCGGTCGGCCCGGGCTGCGTTGCCCCCGCGTGCGCACCGCCGCCTTGCTCACTACCGCCGCGGGCGTGGTGCTGCTTCAGCGTGAGCTGGACGAGTGCGGATTGCAGCTTTTTCTCTTAGGATTGCTAAGCATTGCCGCCTGGCTCTTTTCCCGCCGCCGGGAGTTTGCCGGGGCTGTGGTGCTGGCCGCGGCGGCCACCTATAAAGCCACGCCCATCTTGTTTCTCCCCTACCTGATCTGGAAACGCCGCCTGCTGCCGGCGGCGGTGTTCCCGGTGGCCTTGGTGGGACTGAACCTGCTGCCTGCGGCTTACCTGGGCTGGGAGAACGCCCTGCAGTTCCACGGCCGCACGCTGGCCCGGATCAAGGCCCAAGTGCAACTACAAGATCCTTCGCGCAACACGGTCGAACCGCCCAATGTGCGCAACCAGTCGCTCCCTGTGGCTCTGGCCCGATTCCTGCAAACCTATCCCCCGGGGCACCCCTTGCGTTTGGACCACAAGGCGTTCGTGCAATTTGCCGCGCTTTCGCCCCAGGCGGCCGGGCGCGTGGTGCGGGGGGCGATCTTGCTGCTAGGGCTGCTGGTGGCCTGGAAGTTCTGGCCGCAACGTCCCCGGGGGGAAAGCATCCTGGGGGCCAAACGCCGCCATGCCTGGGAATGGGCCGTGGCCGTGGCCTTCACGGCGCTCCTCTCCCCCCTGTGCTGGAAGCACCACCTGGTGTTGGTGCTGCCGGCGTATTTCCTGCTGGTGTTGGAGGTGCTGGACTCCCCCCGGCAAAACCGCGGTACGGCTCTGCTACTGGGGGTGGCTGCCGCGTTGATGCTGCTGCCGGGTCGGGCCCTCTGGGGCCGGGAACTTTCGCTGGTGCTGGTTTCCTACAAGCCATACACCTGGGCCGCGCTGGGGGTAGTGCTGGGCCTGTTGGCTCGCCTGCCGGGACCCAAGCCTTGCTTGGCTCTTTCGGTTCCCTGCACAGAAAAGAAGCAACCTATTGCCCAAACCACCAGGGAACCCCGCTCCTCTACCCGTGCTGCCTGACACCACCACCTTGTGGCTCCTAGCAGCCCGTTGAACAATACCCTTTCGCTGCGCAAGTCCTTGCCGGGGTCGGGGAGCAGTCAAACGGAAAGGGTAAAAACGAATCGGGGAGGGAAAGACCGTTTCAACACAAAAACGGACTTTTCAGGGTAAAGTAGAAAATCTAAATACAGCAAAATCGCACACCACACCCCCGCCAGGCCACGCGGCTTGACCAATCCAAATACCTTCCGCAGGCTCAGCCCTAAATTGTATCCGGCTGCCGCCAGCAGGTAGCCCTTGCGAACCTTCTCCAGGCCCCGGCTCCACTGGCGACGCTGTCCGCCGGTGTTGCACACATGGGCAAACGTCCGCTCCACCCGCTCCGTCCGCAGCCGGTTCAGACGCCGACCCTGCCGCTTCGCACCCGGCGACGATTTTTATAAAAAACCCGTTGCTTCCTCCACCCGACGCAACACCCAGCGAACACCTCCACGTGCACCTCCGCCGGCAGGTGGTCCCGAATGCGGCTCAGGCTGCTGTGGTCCGGCGTGGACCGGGTGAGCGTGTAGCCCAAAAACTCCCGCAGGCTCAGGCTGTCGGCGTCGGCCCAGGCTCATCGGGGCGTCCTTTCCACGCTGGAAGGAAGAAGCTGGGAGTTGAGAAACCCAACGCGGCCAGTGTACAGAAGAATATCTCAATAACAAGGGGTAAGGGATTTTTTCAACGGGGTGTTAAACACGTACGTCAGCTTTAGCTGGCGGAGCAACGGCGAGCCGCCGGCGTAAGCCGGCGGTTGGCCAGCGAGCCGGGAGCGTAAGCTTCCGGAGGAGCGTGCGCACGTCAGTGCGGGGAGAAGCAGTATCGGCTTGCGGCTTGCGCCATGCGGCTTGCGCCGGAGCTTCCGCTCCGAAGTGAGAACAAACGCTAATTCTTGCAACCGGCGAGCCGCCGACTTGAGTCGGCGGAGGACAGCGAACCGGGAATCGCCCGTGTCGCACTTTCCCGGTGGATTATTTCTCGCCCTTGGCCAGCAGGCCCAACCGCTTCATTTTCTTGTAGAGGGTGGTGCGATTGATGCCCAGGGCCTTGGCCGTTTGGGTTCGGTTCCAGTTGTGGGCTTCGAGGGCTTCGCGGATGATCTGGCGTTCGGGGTCTTCGAGGGCCTGTTTCAAGTTGGCCTTGGTACCGGGGCGCGGGACCACGCTCAGGGGGGCTTCGGCGGTGATTTCCTCGGGCAGTTCGGCCAGGGTGATGTACTGTCCCTTGGCCAGGATCACGGCCCGTTCCACCACGTTGTGCAACTGCCGCACGTTGCCCGGCCAGTGGTATCGCTGGAAGGCAGTGATCACCTCGGGGGTGAAATCGACGATCTGCCGCCCGGACTCCTGGCAGATTTTTTTGAGGAAGTGCCGGGCCAGCAGGGGGATATCGGACACCCGTTCCCGCAGGGCCGGCAAGCGGATGTTGATCACGTTGATGCGGTAGTAGAGGTCCTGGCGGAACTTGCCTTCGCGGACCAGTTTTTCCAGGTCTTCGTTGGTGGCCAGGATCACGCGTACATCCACCTGGTAGGTTTTGGTGCCGCCGACGGGCTCGAACTGAAAGTCCTGGAGCACCCTCAGCAGCTTCACCTGGAGGCTGGGGCTGGCCGTGGCGATTTCGTCCAGGAAGATGGTCCCCCCGTCGGCCTGGGCGAACTTGCCTTGCTTGTCGGTGGCCGCTCCGGTGAACGCCCCGGCCACGTGCCCAAACAGCTCGCTCTCCAGCAGCGTGTCCGGCAGCGCTCCGCAGGCCACTTCCACAAACGGCTTGTCCCGGCGAGGGCTGAGGCGGTGGATGGTTCGGGCCACCATGCTCTTGCCGGTGCCGCTTTCGCCGGTCAGCAGCACGGTGGTGCGGGTGTCGGCCACGCTTTGCACCAGGTCGAACACGCGCTGCATCAGCCGGTGGCGGCCGACGATGTTGTCCAGCCCGTACCGCAGGTCCAGTTGCTCCTTGAGCGTTTTGTTCTCTTCCAGCACGCGGCGTTGGGTCAGCGCGCGGGTGATGGCCAGCTCCAGCTCCTGGTCGATGATCGGCTTGGTGAGGAAATCGAACGCTCCTTGCCGGATGGCTTCCACGGCCGTCTCCACGGTGCCGTAGCCGGTGAGGATGATGACGGGGGTTTCCGGCTGATGCTGCCGCACGGCCTGCAACACCTGGAAGCCGTCTTGGCCTTGCAGCCGCAGGTCGGCCAGCACCAGGTCGAAGCGCTGCTGCTGCAACAGGCGCTGTGCACTTTGCACGTCCGCGGCGCAGTGGACCTGGTAGCCCAGGCTCCCCAACCAGGCGGCCAGGGAGTCCAGCAAGGCCGGGTCGTCGTCCACCACCAGCAGGCGGCTTCCGCAGTGGGGCGAAAGGTCGTTCATCACCGCGCTCTCAAGCGGAATGGGCGGAACCGGACACGCCAACCAGTCCATCGCTCCCCGAGAACCCCGTTGCCCGGCGGCAGCTGTTGCTTTCCAGCCACAGTGCCGGGGGCAAGCAAACGTAGGTTGTAACTTGCATGGGGTCAAAAAGTTTCCTTCCCCCGCCTGGGTGCTGGTGGGGGAAGTTCTCCGGGTGGGCACACCCGCTGTTTGGTGGGAGCTGCCCCCCCAACAGGAAGGGATTTTGAGGATTGCCGGGGTCAAAGCGGTTGGGGGACCTTGTAGCCGGAGGGGTTGGGGGAAACAGTTGACCTTAAGAGGTGAAAACACTACTGCCCCCACACACGGGAATCCGCTGGCCTTCGTGGTTGGGGTGGAAGAAGTTTTCCAGCCTCCCCGGCGGTCCCCTTTTTCCTCAGAGCGTGTCGCCGATCCGCGTCGTCTCCGCCCCCAGGCCAGCTCCCGAAGTTCCTTTTGTCCAGGTCCAGGCGTAATAGAGTAATCCTGATGACTCCTCCCATCCGCGTTGTTATTGCCGACGATCATGAAGTGGTACGCGTGGGGCTGGAAACCTTGCTGGGCTCCGTGGCTCCTCATATCGAAGTGGTGGGCCACGCCGGCTCGGTGCTGGAAATGACCCAGACCACGCGCAAGCGGCGCCCGGATGTGCTGCTGGCCGATGTGCAAATGGACGAAAACGCCCTGGATGCCCTGGACATGCTCCGCGGCGAGTTTCCTTCCCTGGGCATCGTGGTGCTGACGCACTTCGACAATCCCACCTACATCGCCCGGGCGCTGATTTACAAGGTGAACGCTTACCTGTTCAAGGGGGTTTCCGGTCCGGAGCTGGTGCAGGCCATCGAGGCGGCCGCCCGAGGCGAGCAGTGGTTTCACGTGCCGGAAGTGGCTCGCATTCGCCAGCTGTTGCTGGCCACGCGAAAAAAACCCGAGGACGCCGACATCCCTCTTTCCCACCGCGAAATGCAAGTGCTGCGGCACGTGGCCCTGGGACTAAGCAACATGGACATCGCCCGCAGCCTCAACATCACCGTCGATACGGTCAAAGAGCACGTGCAGAGCATCCTCCGCAAGCTCCAGGTGAGCGATCGCACGCAGGCGGCCGTGTGGGCCATCCGCCGGGGAGTGATCTAAAGGGGGGCGTGGGGGCGTGGGGGGCGTGGAGGCGTGGCGAGCCGCTGGCGTAAGCCCGCGGAGGAGCAGCGAGCTGCGCGCCGTCAGCCGGCGGTTGAACGGCCAGCCGCCAGCTTCAGCTGGCGGAGAAAAACCACCAACGTGCGTCGTTTTTTCTTGGCTCTCCGGGCGTCAGCTCCCCCGGAGACGATAAGAAAACCGGCACAGGATTGCCGTGCTCTCCGGGGGCTTACGCCCACGGCTCGCGGCTGCAAGAGTAAGCATCTTCGACGAAAGCAACCGCGTGCTCACGGCCCGGCCAGGCCCTCGGGCATCCGCGAGCGCACCAGCCGCTCCAGATGGTCCACCACCTCTTCCAGCGTCATCCGGCTGGTGTCCACCACCACGGCATCGGCCGCCGGCACCAGGGGGCCCACTGCTCGGGAGCTGTCGCGCCGGTCGCGCTGCTGCTGCTCTTGCAAGATCTTCTCTAGCGACACGTGAATGCCCTGGGCGGCCAACTGCTGCTTGCGCCTGCGGGCACGTTCTTCAGGGCTGGCCGTCAGAAATATCTTCACTTCGGCCTGGGGGAACACCACCGTGCCCTGGTCGCGGCCTTCGGTCACCAGGTGTTGCTGCCGGCCCAAGCGACGCTGAAGCTGGACCATCCACTGCCGCACCTCGGGATTGTCGGCCACGTGGTGCACCAGTTGCGTGATCTCCGGCAGGCGAATCTGCTCGGTCACATCACGGCCCGCAAGCAGAATCCGATCCCCCAGCCAGTCGATTTGCAACGAACGGACCACCCGGGCCACCTGCCGGGGATCGTTCCAATCCACTCCATGCTCCTGCGCCCCGAGGGTCGCGGCGCGGTACATGGCCCCGGTGTCGAGGTAGCGGAACCCCAGCCGCCGGGCCAGCAGTCGGGCCACCGTGCTCTTGCCGGCCCCGGCCGGTCCGTCAATGCAAACGATCATCGCCCTCTGCACGAATCGCAGGCGGAAACTCGCCACGGCTCAAGCCAACTGCACTTCCACCCAGGCCCACTCGTACTTGTCCAGGTCCACCAACACCGTGTCCCCTTCGGCTTGCAGCTCAGCCAGCGTCTGGCCCAGCAGGTCGATCTGCCGGGCCTGCTGCACAGGGCGGAAGCTGCGCAGCCGCACCTGGCCGGCCTGGCCGCGCACCTCCAGCACCCGAACGCGATAGCCCGACAGACGCCCCGAGGATTCATCGTACCGGGGCTGCCAGCCGCTGGTAAGCACCGGCGGACCTTCCACGGTGAACATCCACGCTTGCGGCCCGGCCGGCGGGGCGGTGCCTTGCAGCGGCAGACTCACCGGCGGGGCCAGCAGGTTGACCGCCTCGGCCAGCGGGCGGCGCAGATCCACGCCTACGGCCATCTCGAACCGCCGCTGCTGCTCCGTTCCGGCCAGCAGGATCGTATCCAGCATCCGCAGTCCCACGCGGCGATGGTACGGCAAGCCGCCGCAAAGCAGCGTGGTGTGCCAGCGATCGGTTTCCCATCGCACCAAAAGCGGAGCCTCCAGCCGCACCGCCTCGGTGGGCAACATCATCCCGGCCACGCCCCGGCTCAACAGGGCCGATTCGTCCGGCCACGCCCAGCGGCAGGCGTAGTAGCTTTCCCAGGGGTCGCCTTGGGGCAGATGCTTGGGCTCCAGTTCCACCTCCAGTCGGAACACCCGCCACCGCCGCCACACCTGCACGCGCTGAACGAACCCAGCCAGCACCTCGCCCTGGCGATCCAGAAGCTGCCCGCGGCTTTCGGCCACCGCCAGCCGGGGACCTTGGACCGGGAAGCGAATCTCCTCGGCCCGCATCACCGAGTACTGGGCCTGTTGGTCCGGGTCCTGCCACGCCTGGCCGGGCTCGGGCACTGGGCCGGGCCGCCGCAGGGCCAACTGCTGCGAGAGCCGATTGCCCCGGTTCTGGTAATCAAAAAGCGAGCGAATGGCCCCCGTGTGCGGATCGAGCCGTAGCTGAAAAAACTCGTTACGGATCAAGTGTTCTTCCGGCTCCACCATCGGCGGTTCTTTGCGCCGCCGCTTGGGAGCTGGAACGTCGCCCGAGCCAGGTTCCACCCAGCGATAGCCCCCGCCGGGCACCTCCACCAGCACTTGCCGCACCCCCTGTTGCTGCACGGCCAGCACGCTCTGGCTGGTTTCGGCAGGCGGCGAGGGCCAAGTGCCCGTTTCCACCACCGCTCGGGCCGGCCAGGGCCAGGGATTGACAAGCAGCACCCCGGGCCGACCTTCTTCCTTACCTACTAGCCGCCCGGCCACAGCTTGCAGGGCCTGTTGGGTTTGTTCCTCGGCGTCTTTGGGGGTGGCGGCTTCACGGATAGCTGGCTCTTGCTCGTAGGGCACTTTGGCCCCCAGGGCCGCAGCCAGCAGGCGCAGGAAAGCCAACCGCTGTTCCCCGGCCCAGCGGCGCCAAAGCCGCACGAAACGGCTCACCGGGTCGGCCCGGCCGGCGGCTGCGTCCTGGCGCAGGTAGGGCGAGCGGTAGCCGTCGGGGGGGAAGCGGCTTGGTTCGGCCGCCAGCTCGGTGTTCTCGAAGTAGTCTTCCAGGTGCACAAACCGCCCCAGCACCGCCGAGTGGCGTTCGGCGGTGTGCAAGTCCTCAAAGTAGGTGCAGGCCCGGCCCGGCCAGCGGGCAAAACTGAGCGTGGCCACGTGGTCCATGTCCATCGTGTTGCCCAGCCGTTCGCAGTAGTTGAGAAACGACTCGGCTTGCTCGGCCTGTAGCGGCACGCGGGCCAGCCCGTCCAGGGCCGAAGGATCCGTGCCCTGCCACTGGATCTTGGCCTGCGTGGCCTGGGGGAACACCCCTTCGTCCAGCGGGAAGTGCAGCGCCCCGGTAAACCCGCACCGCACCAGCAACTGCGGCAGCCACCCGCAGAGGCCAAAGCGGCGCTGTCCGAACACGCGCACCGGCCGCCCCAGCAGTTCCCGGTACACTTGCCGGGCTTGCA
>JALSGI010000720.1 GCA_026982835.1 Planctomycetota bacterium
TATGCCCGAACGGGATTTCCAGCTCCACGTCGCGCAGCACCAGCCGCTCTCCGTAGGCGAACCGCACCCGGCGAAACGCCAGGCTGCGGCGATGCCGCGGCAGGGGGCGCGGCTGCCGAGGGGAACGCACATCCACGGGGCGGTCCATCAAGGCGAACACCCGCTGCGAAGCCGCCACCGCCCGCTGAATGCGGCTGAACAGGTCGGAGAGCTTTCGGGCCGGGTCGCTCACCCCGGTGAGCAGCCCGTAAAACAAAAGCAGCGAGCTGAGCTCCAGCGGCCGGTCGGTGATCGGAATGCCCAGCAGGTGCGTTTGCTGGTTGAGCACCAGGTAGGCCCCGCCCAACAGGGCCACCACGATGGTGCCGATGCCCAGGGTTTCCATCAGCGGGCGAGTCAGCGCCTCGTAGCGGGCGATCTTCAGCGCCCGGCGGTAGTAGTGCTGGTTGCTCTCCTCGAACCGCCGCTGCTCGTGTTCTTCCATGGTGAAGGCTTTGACGATCTTGATCCCTTGCAGGGCCTCTTCCAGCAGCCCGTAAATGGCCGACATCTGTTCCATCGCCCGGCGGTTGGCTCGTCGCAGCAGGCGGCCCAGCCGCCCCAGCACCAGCACGGCCACCGGGGCCAGCAGCAGCGAGAACACCAGCAGCCGCCAGCAGATCAGCGCCGCTCCCACCAGGCAGGCGGCCATTTTGAGCGGCTCGCGGATCGCCTTGCCCAGCAGCACATGGTAGCCGCGAGTGATGGCCTCCATGTCGAAGGTAAAGCGGCTCATCAGCTCGCCGCACCCCTCGCTGGTAAACAGGCTCATGTCCAGCCCCAGCACCTTGGCAAACAGGCGTTGCCGCAGGTCGAGCGAAGCCTTCAGGGCCACCCGGGCCACCAGCACCTCCTGCACGGCCAGAAACAGCCCCTTGAGCAGCGTGCCCACGAGCAAAGCCAGGCAGATCACCACCAGCGTAAGAAATGCATCGTGCGGTAGATACTGGTAGATCCAGGGGCGCAAGCCCTGGTACCAGCGCAGGGCGTCCTGTTCGGCTTGCAAGCGGCTGCGGGCCAGGGAAAGCTGGCTTTGCAGATTGGCATCTTCCTCCAGGCGAGGATGTTGCTCCAGTTGGCGGATTTGCTGCTGGAAGTGAGCCACGGCCTGCCGGGCCTTGGCCACCTGGCTATCGACCCACTGCTGAAGCGACTGCCCGCCGAAGGCCACCTCCACGAAAGGCTTCACCGTGGCGATGTTGGCTCCCCAGAGCACGCCCACCAGCAACGCACACACCACGGCCCCGAGGATCGAGTAGCGGTATGGCAGGGCCGGTCGCAGCATCCGCAGGAAGTTGTTCATCCTTGAACCAGGCTCAGGGTGGCGGGAAGCAAAAGCGGTTTGGGGTTCGGCGCTTCGGCAGGGGAACCCGGCGCCGGAGAGTGCGTGGTGTAGCAGATTTGCCCGCGGGAGCCAAGATGATCCGCGGAAGGCGGGGCATGGAGGCTTGGGGCTTGAGGGCTTGGAGGGGTGGGGGGAGTGGTGGCTTGGGGAAAACCGGAGCCCCGCAC
>JALSGI010000721.1 GCA_026982835.1 Planctomycetota bacterium
GCCACCGGGTGCTGGGAGCCCGGGGCCAGTTGCACGGCTACAGCGCCGCCGGGGGACTGGAGACCAAGCGGTGGCTGCTCCAGTTGGAAGGGGTATCGCTGCCGCCTTCGGCCGGCTGAATAAAACTACCTCGCTCGCCGGTGCGGGTGGTGGAGGATGTTTGGCCAGAAGTTCCGGCCGCCGCCAAGGCAAGCACGCGGTGATTTCCGCAGCAGTGTCCGTTTCCTCAACCCTCGGCTGAGGCCGGCGGCTCAAAGACCTCCCCGCACTGACGTGCGGGGCCCCTCAAGCCCCCAAGCCTCCACGCCTTCAGGCCCTCCGGGAGCTTACGCCCCCGGCTCGCTATTCTCCCCGAGCTGACGTACGTGTTTAGCCAGCTAGCACATCACTTGGTTTGGCATTTCCATGCTAGGAGAAAACAAGCGTTTTTTTCTTGCAAATGGCGAGCCGCGCACCTTCAGCCAGCGGAGAAAAATACCGCAATGCACTTATCCGGCTCTCCCCGGGCTAAGGGCTAAAGCCCGGGGCTCGCCAACCGCGTGCTCACGCACGCGGCTCGCCGGACAAAAATTAACTCTTTTGCTCTGGGGGCGCTTCGTCTTGTGCTGGCACGCTAAACACGTACAAAGCTGGCAGCTCGCCGGTTGCAAGAATTAGCGTTTGTTCTCACTTCGGAGCGGAAGCTCCGCGCACGCCGCACGCCGATTTCGTCTCTCCCCCTGCTAACGCGGGGGGCTCTTGTTGGGCAAGTTGACGCTTTTTCTTGCACCGGAGCGGAAGCTCCCAGTGGCTGCGGCCCTGCCGCTCCCCGCACTGACGTGTGGGGCTCCTCAAGCCCCCGGGCCCCCAGGTCCTCCCAAGTGGCGGCCGCTCGGCCGGACTAGCCTCCCCGTTGCAGCTCTTCCCGCACGCGCAGCAGCAGCCGCTGCGTGGCACGGATACCCTCGACCTCGGGAAGCCGGCGCCCTTCGTACTCGATGCCCACGTAGCCGTGATAACCGGCATCGACCACGATCTTCATCATGCGGCGGTAGTCGGTGTGGATTTCGTTGCCCTGTTGGTCGAAGTCGTGACTCTTGGCGCTGACGGCCTTGGCATAGGGCATCAGCTCCTTGACGCCCTGGTAGCGGTCGTACCACTTGTCCTTGCTCAAGCGGAAGTTGCCGAAATCCGGCAGTGTGCCGCAGTTGGGCATGTTGACCCGCTGGATCACCCCGGCCAGCCACTTGCCGTTGGAGGAAAGCCCGCCGTGGTTCTCCACGATCACGTTCATCTCCAGCGGGGCGGCGAACTCGCACAACCGCTGCAGCCCGTCGGCGGCCAGCTTCTGTTGTTCCTGGTAGCTGCCGCGGCTGCGGGCATTGACGCGGATGGAGTGCCCGCCGAGAAACTTCGCCGCCTCGACCCACTTGTAGTGGTTCTCCACGGCCTGTTTGCGTCGCTTGGGATCGGGATCGCCCAGGGCCCCCTCGCGGTCGATCATGATGAGCAGAATCTTCACCCCGGCGTCGTCGGCCCGGGATTTCAGTTCCCGCAGATACTTCCGGTCC
>JALSGI010000722.1 GCA_026982835.1 Planctomycetota bacterium
CGGTGGTCGGAGCGAAGCGGAGACCACCGGAAAGCGACGGCCTTTCTCTCACCCAGCACCCCGACAGGGGTGCCAGAAACCAACGGATCGTTCCTCCCTCTGGCATCCCTTCGGGATGCTCAAGGATAAGGAAAAACACTGCCTTCCGGGGGTCTGACGACCGTGAGGCTACGAAGCTGCGACGCCTGCGGCGTCGGTCCTCCGGCTGCTAGCTGGCTAAACAGGTACCGGGCTTCAGCCCGGGGAGAGCTTACTGCGCGTTTTCGTTTATTGATTTTCCTCCGGGAGCTTACGCTCCCGGCTCGCTGGTTGGGTATTGGCGCTGATTCTTGCCCGGAGCGGAAGCTCCCCGTGGCCCACAGCCTGCCGTCCTCCGCTGGCTGAAGGTGAGCGGCTCGCCGGTTGCGAGAAAAAGCGCTTTTATTCCCGCCTGGCACGGAAGCGTCGAACTAAACAGTCTGCCAGCTGGCTAACCGCGTACTACGCACGCGGCTCGCTTATGTGGAGTGCGGCCGTCTGCCGCCGCTTGGACTTGCTCCGGCTAGCCGGAGCAAAGAATAGCGGAAGCTAGCTTCCGTACCCCCAAGAACCACACGGGAAAGCCTTCAGCATGTCTGCGGTCCCAAAATGCCTCCTTTTCTGCATGCACACAAAACACGCCAACTTTTTAATATCGGCCGGCACGGCTTGCCACTTGAGATTTTTCTCAATGGCCAATTGTCCAGCCGATAAAACTTGCTTGCCACAAAGAAGGAGAGCCCCGCAGCACCCATCTAATAAATAGTCATTCTTTCCCCGGCCGGTGCCCGGGCAAGCCAGCAATGCTGCCGTCAAGCAGCCTGGAAAACCGTCACTTGATATTCTGGACAAACGAGTCAAACAAGACGTCCGGCCGATGGCAAGAGAATTTCCTGGCAGCTCTTTTCTCAAGTGGCACGGTGCAGGCGGTTTTGCGTCGTTTGGCCGCCTCGGGGCGATTTTTCCCAGGAAATCGTCAAACTTTTCCTAAGCTCTTGACTTGCCGGCCAGTCTGTGATCCGGCCGCGTGGGCCGGCACAATGGGACAATTAGGCACAACCCAATCGCCGGGTTCTGCTTGCACGGCTTGGGCGGAAGATTCATGCCGGCGGCGGGGGCCTGCTTTTTTGACGGTCCGGCCGGGGTGATCTATACTCCAGATGGCGGGAAGCACAGGAGGTTTTTCGCCACGTGCCGCAAGCGGCACCTCGGTGCTCTTGGCCCCAGCCGTGGGAACGCAGGGAAGGGTCCCCACGCGACCTCCCCGCGATGCAGGAACGGATCCCTTGATGAATACGCGCCTGCTTTCCCGACGGTTCGGGTGTTGGTTATTGGTTGCGTTGGTGCTGCTGGGAAGCGTGTTTTCCCCAGCACCGAAAGTCGCCCCGGCTCAATCTCCTGCTGAGTTCTCCACTCAGAAGCTGGAAGCATCTCCCGTTGAACAACTTCTGCAACAGGGAGCCCGCCTGGAACAACAACGCCGCTGGACCGACGCGGTGGTGCACTACGAAAAGGCTCTGCGCCGGTTCCCCAACAACATCCATCTCAAGGCCCGCTTCCAGATCGCCCGCAAACATTACGATCTCAATCGCCGGTATCACGATCTCTCGTTCCTACGGGCTCTGCGTACGCTGGGCCGGGAAGAGGTTTACCGTTTGCTGGACGAGGTACTGCTGAAGCTGCAGGCCCATTACGTCGAGCCGCCCCACTGGCGCCGGTTGCTGCAGCAAGGCACGGCGGCTCTGGAGATCGCCCTGGAAGAGCCGCTTTTTGTCAAGCAGCACCTGCGGCATACCACCGCCGAGCAGCGAGCACAGTTCCGCCGCCGCCTGCGACAGCAGTTGGCCTCGGTGCCGGTACGGACCCGCGGCGAGCTGACCCAGGCCGTGGCCCAAGCCGCCGCCCTGGCTGCCCGCCAGCTGCAACTGCGCAGCGTGCCCGTGGTGCTGGAGTACGTCTGCGGCATGACCGGCTCGCTGGACCACTACACCTCCTACCTGACCCAAAGCGAACTGGAAGACGTGTACGCCCAGATCGACGGCAACTTCGTGGGGCTGGGAGTGGAGATCAAGACGCTGGAGACCGGGCTGTTGATCCTGCGGGTGATCCCCGGCTCCCCGGCCCAGCAGGCGGGACTTCGGCCGGGGGACCTGATCGTTCGCATCGACGACAAGCCGATCACCCCCCAGAACAAGGACGATGCTCCCAACTTGCTGCAAGGGCCGCCCGGCTCGGTGGTGGAGCTGTTGGTCACGCACCAACAGCGCGGCATGCGCCGCTTGCGGGTGACGCGGCGGCACGTGGAGGTGCCCAGCGTGGAAGAGGTGAAGATGCTCGACCCCCAAAGCGGCGTGGCCTACTTCCGCCTGGCGGCGTTCCAGAAGACCACTTCCCAGGAGATGGACACGGCGTTGTGGAAGCTGCATCGGGCCGGGATGCGGTACTTGATCATCGACCTGCGGGGCAACCCCGGCGGGCTGCTCACCGCCGCCGTGGAGGCGGTGGACAAGTTCATCGACCGGGGGATCATCGTCTCCACCAAGGGACGCAATCCCGGCGAGGATTTCACCTACCGCGCCCACGCCACGGGCACGTGGCGCGTGCCGCTGGTGGTGCTGATCGATCAGGACAGCGCCAGTGCCAGCGAGATCTTTGCCGGGGCCATCCGCGACCATCGCCGCGGCACCCTGGTGGGCACGCGCAGCTACGGCAAGGGATCCGTGCAGGGCATCTTCCCCTTGAGCATCGGCGGGATGGGGCTGCGGCTGACCACGGCCCGCTTCTACTCCCCGGCCGGACGCCCCTTCTCGCTGGTGGGCGTGGAGCCGCACGTGAAAGTACACCAGGTGGCCCGGCCCGTGGAACTGAAACAACTGCCCGGGTTGCACGCCCCCGGGCAGAACGACCCCGTGCTGCAGGCCGCCCTGGACGTGGCCCGGCGACAACTGGCCGCTGGCCCGACGCGGCGTTCCCGGTAGCTTCCTGGAAAGGCGACTACCTCTCTTGCGTCTTCACCAGCAGGTGGGCCGCCGCGTGCAGGCTGAGAGTGATTTGCCGCCGGTTCTGGTGCAACGTGAGCACGTCGGCCGCCTGGTCGCGGGCCGCCACCTGCCACCGCTGCCCCGGCCCCAGCCCGCAGCGGCTGATAAACTGCAAAAACTCCGGCGATTGATCGAGCACGCGGGCCACTTCCACCTGCTGCCCCACCTCGCACTCGGCCAGCGAGCACAGCTCGGGGGAGTGCACGCTGCCGTCGGCCCGAGGAATGGGATCGCCGTGGGGATCGAATTGCGGGTGGCCCAGGTATTCGTCGATCCGGTCGATGAGCCGGTCGCTGGCGGCATGTTCCAGGTGCTCCGCCTCCGCATGCACTTCGTCCCAGCTCATGCCCAGGGTCTCCACCAAAAACAGCTCCAGCAACCGATGCCGCCGCAAGACGCGTAACGCCTCCCGGCGTCCCCTGCCGGTGAGTTTCACCCCGGCATAGGGCTGGTAATCCACCAGCTTCTGCTGCTGAAGCGACTTGAGCATGGCCGTAACCGAGCCAGGCGAGACGTCCAGGTGCCGGGCCAGCGCTCCGGTGCTCACTCGCTGCTGCGAACCGCGCGTGCCGAGCTGGTAGATGGCCTTGAGGTAGTTTTCCACCGTCAAGCTGGTCAAGGCGGTACTCTCCCTGGAGGACGGCTGCCCCGCGCTAGGCGAAACCCGCACACTTGGCTATCATCTGACCACAAGCCGCCCTGCCGGGCAAGCTGCAGGGTTGCGGATGCGGCTTGCGACTTGCGACCGGCGGCTTGCGCATGGTGCTTCCGCACCGGGCAAAAACAAACGTGTTTGTGAAAAACAACGCACCTGGTGGACCTGCATTGATTCTTGCAACGGCGAGCCGCTGGCTTCAGCCAGCGGAGAAAAATAACGCAATGCACTTATTCGGCTCTCCCCGGACTGAAGTCCGGGGCTCGCCAACTAAAACCAGAGGCTCGTCGAATCCGGAGAAAAAACGCCGGTTCTTGTTCGCTACCGGCAAGCCCGAGGCTTGCGGCACGGGAATCGGCACTTGCCCGGCCAACGCCACCCATCGCCCTCACAACGGACCGAAAACCAACACGCCTCGTTCCAGCCCACCAACCATCATGCTCGACTTGAACCAACAGGCTCACCAACTGGCCGCTCCCCTGCAACGGCACGCCGAGCAGTTCCGCGCCCAGGTGCACCAGGTGGCCGGGGCGCAGGTGGTCGATCTGGGCGTGAACACTCCCGGCGGGTTGGAAGCCGGACGCCGCCTGGCCCAAGTGTGCCTAAGCGGCCTGGGCCGTGTGGAGCTTCTGCCCGGGGGGGAGCACTCCCTGGGGCTGCCGCTTGTGGCCGTGGCCAGCGACCAGCCGCTTTGGGCCTGCATGGGCAGCCAGTACGCCGGCTGGCAGATCACCGGCGGGGGGTTTTTTGCAATGGGCTCCGGGCCCATGCGGCTGCTTGCCGGCAAGGAAGAACTGCTTGCCCACTACGAACTGCGGCAACAAAGCTCGGTGGCCGTGGGCGTGCTGGAGAGCGGCTCGCTGCCGCCGGAAGAAGTGTGCCGGCAGGTGGCCCAAAGCTGCGGCGTGGAGCCCCAGCAGTTAACGCTGCTGGTGGCCCCCACCACCAGCCTGGCCGGCACGTTCCAGGTGGTGGCCCGCAGCCTGGAAACCGCCCTGCACAAGCTGCACGAGTTGGGCTTCCCGCTCACGAAAGTGCAAAGCGGCTGGGGAGCCGCACCGCTGGTGCCCCCGGCCTCGGAGTTTCTGCCGGCCCTGGGCCGCACCAACGACGCCATTCTCTACGCGGCCCAGGTGGTGCTGTGGATCGACGCCGGGGACGAGGAGCTGGAAGCGGTGGTCGGGCGCGTGCCCAGCTCGGCCTCGGCCGACTATGGCGAGCCGTTTGCGCAGATTTTCCAGCGCCACGGCGGGGACTTCTACCAGATCGACCCGCTGCTTTTCTCCCCTGCCGTGGTCACGCTGCACAGTTTGCAATCGGGGCGCACGTTTCGAGCCGGGCGGCTCAACCTGGAGGTGCTTCGCCGCTCGCTGGAGGGGTAGCCTGGGGACAGTCCCCCTCCCGGCGGCAGACCAGCACCCAGCCGGCGGCTCGCAGCCCCGCAGGAATCCACCGCGGCAGGTGCTCTCCGCGGCCGTGGCCCGGAACAGGGACCACCTCCTGCACGGCCAGGCGAGCCTGGCGTAACTCGCGGCGAATCTCCGGCAGGGAGAACACGTGCAGGAACATCTGCCCCACGCCGCGGTAGGGGTAGCACTTGTCGCCCCACTGCCGATCCCGCCGAAAGATGGCTTCCAGGGCGTTTTTGGCCAGCCACCGCCGCCCGGCGCGGTCCCAGAGGTTGAACCAGCGGTTATGTACGTGCAGCACAAACACTCCGCCTGGCCGAAGCAGCCGGTACACGTGCCGCAACATGCGGATGCGGTTTTCCCGGGGGCGGATCATCCCCAGGGTGCTGAACAAGCAGACGCACACCCCGGCCACCTGGTCTTGCAGGCAGTCCAGTTGCACCAGGTTGGCAAGCAGCCGATGCACGGTCACGCCGCGCTGTTGGGCCTTTAGGGCCGTCTGCTGGAGCATGGGGACCGACAGGTCCACGGCCAGCACGCGGTAGCCGCGTGCGGCAAACTCCACGGCCGCCCGGCCGGTGCCGCAGCCCAGGTCGAGAAACCATCCGGCCTGGGGCCCCGGGGCCACGCGACGCACCACTTCCAGGTCCAGCTCAAACAGCGGCTCGTCGCGGAAGTGCTGGTCGTACTCCCGGGCCACGGCCCGGCTCTGCGCGTACTCCCAGGCCCCGGGCGGCACTCCCGGGGGAAGTTGCCACGGGGGACGGGTGGAGGGGGTCATGAGCGTTGGTTCGTCAAGGTGGGTGGTTCCAATAGCGGCGCTTGTTTTCCGTATTCGGCGAGCCGCGTGTGTGAGCACGCGGTTTTTCACAAAACGGCACCAAATGCTACTTTGGTTTTAGCAGCCCGTTGAAAAACGCAAGTTTGGGAGGGCGAGGCTCCTGCCGAGCCGTTTTTTTCAGAAAATACGTCTAGTCCTGTGACGCGATTCCGTATCGAGGAACATTCTTCAACGGGCTGTTAGCAACCGGGAGCTCGTGCTCCCGGCTCGCCGTTCTCCGCCGACTGAAGTCGGCGGCTCGCTGGTTGCAAGAATTGGCGCTTGTTCTTGCACTGGTGCGGAAGCACCCTCCCAAGACCCACGCCCCAAGACCCATATCCTCTGGAGCGGAAGCTCCGGCGCAAGCCGCACGCCGCAAGCCGCAGGTCGCACGCCGCAAGCCGACTCCGTCTCTCCCCCCGCTGACGCGGGGGGCTCTTTGCTCAAGACCCAAGACCTTATCGCCTCTGCCCGGTGCGGCCCTGGGGGTCCGCCGGTTCGATCAGCTCCACGCGCCCTTTTCCGGCCAGGTCCACCAGCTCCGGCAGGTCGTAGTGCCGAAGCGCCCCGTGCACCACGTTGACCAGCTGGTTCCGTGGCACGGGGGTCTCGACCACCTCCGCCCAGGAGCGGATGCCCCGCACCAGCTCCACGCGGAGAAAAAGCTGTGGTTCCAAGGCCGCAGCGTGCAAAGCGGGTACGGTCAGCTCCTGGTGAGCCACCAGCAGTACGCCGGAGCGTGTCTGTTGCTTAAACTCCGGTCGGGCTTGGAGCCAGCGGGCCAGGGCCAGCGTGTGTTCTGCCCGCAGGCCCACCATCGACTCGCCCAGCAAGTAAAGCAGCATGGTTTCGTCGTAGAGCGGGCCGAAGTAGTCGGCGGCCCAGTTGCGCTCCCCGGGTCGGGTTTCGCCGCAGCCGGGCAGGTCGGCGGCCAGCACGGGGCGGCCTTGGGCCAGGAAGTGTTCTAGCGCCGGGGAACCTGCGGCCAGGCGGGCCTTGCCCTGGGGATGAAGCCACAAGACCGGCGGCCCTTTCAACTCCTTGGGCACAAGCAGCACCGCCGGGATCGGCAATCCTGAGTGCAGGGAAAAGACCCACTTTTGCAGCGTAAACCGCGGCCTGGTTTCTTTGGCGACTAAGGTGGCTTTCAGCTCGGGCAGCTCTTCCAGCGGCCGCACCCCGGCCGTGCGGCGCACCAGGCGGCGCCTCTGCCGAGCGTCCAGCTGGCTCCACGCCTGGCGGCGCCGGGGGCGGAGGCGTTGTTCCCACTGGCGGTTCAAATCGATCACCGAGCGGGCTCCCGGCAAGAGCATCACCTGGCCTTGGGGCGTGCAGCGGAGCTGGTTTTCTTCAAATGGGGTCATGGGTTCCTCGAACACCTCCCGGGGTTCTTCGCGCAGGTGGCGAAGCATCCAGCGGGCGGCCCCTTCGCGTAGCAGCCGCGAGAAGCCGTGGGGGGCGCGGGCCTCGACCAGCTCCACCCGCTCCGGGTAACCCAACAGCCCATAGAACCGCTTGGCCTGGCGGAACGTGTTCCAGGTGCCCTCGATGGCAAACCCGTCGAAGGTGGCGGCGAGGATAAGCGTGGGCTTGGGGGCGCGCATGAGCACGTAGTCGGCGTGGTTCATGCCGAAGGCCACCTGGCCGAAGATGTTTTGCTCCCCGTCCTGAGGCCCACGCTGCGGCAGCAGGTGCTCAAAATCGGTGAGATAACAAGCCGGGGCCGCGACCCAGATGCGCTCGTCCAACGCCATCAGGTAGCTGGTGAGCGTGCCGCCGCCGGAGTTGCCCGTGCAACCCAATCGCTTGGGGTCCACCTCGGGCCGGGATTGCAGGTAGTCCAGCGCCCGCATGCCATCCCAGATGCGATACCGAGCCGTGCTGGAGCCAAGCAGCATGGCGCCGATGCCCACCAGCGTGTGCTCGGTGGTGGAGAGGAATCGGGCGCGGGGATGGTACTGCGCTGCACGTGGCTGGGCCGGTTCCTGGTCGTTTTGGCGCAGGATCTGGTACCGCTCGCCCTGGCCGATGGGGTCGTAGCACAGCACGGCGATTCCGTTTCGGGCCATGAGCATGGCCGCTTGCTGGTAGGCCGTGGCCGCCTTGCCGTTGATGCTGTGCCCGCAGGGTTCCAGCACGCCGGGAAAGGGTCCCTTGCCCCGGGTGGGCAGGTAGAGAAGCGCGGTGACGTAGTGGCCGGGCTGGCTTTCAAAGAGGATCTTTTCCACCCGGAAGCCCTGCCCCTGGAGCGTTCCGACCACGCGGGCCCGCAGCGGCGTGCGCCGGGGGAAACCGCCCAGCTGGCGGCGGAAGAACTCCTGCCGTTGCCGCATCCAGTGGAGGCATGCCTGGGGGGAATCGAGCTTCTCAAACGCCTCCTGTCGCCGCCGCAGCGCCTGCTGGCAACGCTGCAAGGCCCACTGTTTGAGCAACCGGCCGGGAGGCACAGCCTGGTCCGATGGTTTCAATACCTGCCAGCCCTTGACGGTCTTTTCCTGTTGGGCCGAGGAGACGTTTCCTGCGGCAAGCAACACCAGGCACAACACGGGGCAGCTCAGGCAAGCACGCATGGGAGGCTCTCCGGGAAGGGGCCAACGGGGCGGGGAGCAACGGTTTTTTCCATTGTGGCTGGAGCCTGGCCTGTTGCAAGAAAAAGCCTCCTGCGGCCAGCCCGCGGCTTTAGCCGGGGGGGAGCCAAACAAGCGCATTGCGTTATATTTCTCCGCGGGCTGACGCCCGCGGCTCGCCACCCCTCCAAGCCTCCACGCCTCCAAGCCCTCCGCCAGCTGAAGCTGACGGCTCGCCGATGGCAAGAAGAAACGTTTTTTCATGCATCGGAGCGGCAGCTCCGGGAGGGCGAGCCTCCCGGCGAGCCGTGGTTTCACCGAGTGTGTTGTTTTCCGCAAACGCGCTTTGTTCCTGCCCGGTGCGGAAGCACCAGCGCAACAGCGCACGGCGCAGGCCGCAAGCCAATACTGTTTCTCCCCCCGCTAACGCGGGGGGCTCTTGGTTGTGCAAGTTGACGTTTGTTCTTGCCCCGGTGCGGCAGCACCCGCGCACCGGCGCACGGCGCAGGCCGCATTTGTTATACTGTCCCCTTTCTCCCCTGCCCACCAGACCCGTGTGCCAGGAGGCTGCTCATGCTTGGTTCCGCACGGCTTGTTGTAGCAATTGCCTCTGGAGTCTTGCTGGCCTTGCCGGGGATGGCCCGGCCCCAGGGCAGCTATACCACCCCCCGGTTTCCGGTAGAAGTCCGCCGCCTGGGCCCGGCCGACTCCTGCTCGGCAGTGGCCGTGGTGGATGTGAACCGCGACGGCCGCCCCGATGTCCTCTGCGGCACCCGGTGGTTTGAAGGCCCCACGGGGCAAGAGCATCCCCTGCCCCTTCGTGGCCCGCGGCAGTGGCTTCAGCAAGCCGAGTTCCTTCAGGCCGAGGACCTGGACGGCGACGACCATGCGGACCTGGTCGGCTACGTCCCCGAGTGGAAAACCCTGTTCTGGGTGCGCAATCCCGGCAACCCCCAGGGCCAAAGGGCATGGACCATCCATGTGGTGGCCCAAGGGCTTGTCCTCCACGCCCTGCAACTGGTGCCGCTGCAAGGCCGCGGTCCGCGCAAGCTGGTGGGCAGCGGGCCTGCGGGGGCCTGGTTCTGGCACGCTCAAAAAGAGGGGGCGGCGATTCGCTTCCTGCGGCACGAGCTGCCCGGAGAGCTGGCCGGGCACGGCCTGGGCTGGGGGGACATCGACGGGGACGACCGGATCGACCTGGTGGGCTGTGGTGGTTGGGCCGCCGCTCCGGCCCGACCCTTGAAGCAGCCCTGGCGAGGCCATCCCCAGTTCCGCCTCCATCCCGATGCCAGCGCCCCCGTGCTGGTGCTGGACGTGGATGGGGACGGGGATACCGACTTGCTCTATGGCCGCGGGCACGCCGTGGGATTGTACTGGCTGCGCCGCGACGAACCGGAGAGCCACAAGGAGTTCGCCCGCTGGCGACTGCAAGCAATCGACACCCAGTTCGGCCAATTCCACGCCCCGCTTGCAGCCGACCTGGACGGCGACGGGAGCGCGGAACTGGTGGTCGGTCGCCGCCTGGCTGAGGATTGCCGCCTGGAGCCGGGCTCTTTCGACCCGCCCGGGGTGTGGTGCTACCGCTACCAGAAGGAGCAGAAAACCTGGCGGCGGCTGCTGCTTACCTGGGACGAGCAGGTGGACTGGGGCACAGGGCCGGCCGCAGTCGATTTCGACGGCGACGGCCGCCTGGACCTGCTCTGTGCAGGGCGGCATGGCGTGTTCTGGTTGCGCAACCGCCGCGGCGAGAAGAGCCCCCCGGCCGCTCCCCGGCGGCCTGATCCGCTGGACGCCCCCCTGTACCCGGATCACAAGCACCTGCTGTTGGTGGCCGATCAGCGGGGGGAGGTGCGGCCGGTGCTTACGCCTCGGGCCTGGGGGCGCAGGCGGTGGCATGTGCTGGCCCATTTTCAACGCGTGGCCGGAGTGCTGCCGGGCCCCGAGTCCCGCGTTCCTCTTGCCGTGCGAATCCACAGCCAGGAGGAGTTGCCCCAGTACACGCGGTACAAGATCACCTTTGCCAGCGAGCCGGGCGATCGGGTGCCCGCCTGGCTGCTTGTGCCCAAGGGAATCTGCAAACCGCGCCCGGCGATGATCTGCCCGCACCAGACCATCCGCATGGGCAAGGACGAGGTGGCCGGGCTGGCCGGGCGGCCCACCCGCCAGTACGGCCACGAGCTGGCCGCCCGGGGCTACGTGTGCCTGGTGCCCGATTACCCCTCCTTCGGCGAATACTCCTACGACTTCCAGCCGCCGCGGCACCGGCACCCCAGCGGCACGATCAAGG
>JALSGI010000723.1 GCA_026982835.1 Planctomycetota bacterium
TACCCGGCCCCCAGCAGGTTGCGAGCCATCGGGGCACCCATCGTGCCCAGGCCGATAAAACCGATCGTGCTCATCGGGGGCCATCCTTCCGGCAGCAAGAGAAAAACGGAGTGGGGCACTTGCGGCACCTGCGGCTTGCCCGGCGGCTATCCTCCGCCCACGGGCGGTAGCACCGTTACCTCGTCGCCTGGGGAAAGCCGTACTGAGTGATCGCGCTGGTGCTGGCCGTTTACCGTCACCAGCATCACCTCCCGGGCCGGAATGTCCAACTGCTGGAGCAACTGGGCCACGGTGGCCCCCTCGGGCAACTCCAGAGTGCCTCCGGTGGGCGTTTTCTCCCGCAGCATGCCCATCAGCTTCACGCGAACTTCCATAGGACTTTTCTAGTGGCTGACCAGGACAAGGAACTCAGGTTCCAGGAGGAAGGCTCTTTCCGGTGCTTGAGCCTATCGCAAAACCGGCCCGCGTCCAGGGCTTTCCGCTATTCCTCTTTTCGGGCGGCCCAGGTCCAGTGCCGGTCGGAGGTGGCCTGGACCGTCTCGGCCGGACACCCAAACGCCTCGACCAACTGCCGCACCTCCGGCACGGTCAGCGCCGCATGCAGCGAAGCGCGGAACATGGCCTGCTGCTGCGAGTCGGCCTCGGCGGCGTAGGTGCGCACCAGGTGGTCCAAGGTAGCTTGGTCAGGGGGGCGCATCAGGTCGCGCACAAAGACCATCCCCCCGGCACGCACCACCCGCCACATCTCCCGCAGCACCACGGCCGGGTCGGGGATGTGATGCACGATGCTGTTGGACATCACGCAGGCAAAGCTCCCGGAGGCAAAGGGCAATTGTTTGGCATCCACCTGCTGCAACTGGATCTGCTCCCGCAGCCCGGCCGCTTCCACGTTGACCATCCCCAGGTCGAGCATGGCCGCAGCCAGGTCGATCCCCAGCACCCGATACCGGGGATCGCGGGAGCAAAGCTCCACGGGGATTTGGGCCGTGCCGGTGCCCACGTCCAGGATCACCTCCTCCAGGGGGACCTGGAACCGCCGGGCCGCCTCCAGCAGATCATCCACAAACTGCCGGTTCACCTCGCGGTGATCCATCGCATCGTAGGCCAGGGCTTCCTCGGGGCTGTCCATCACCTCCGGCTCAAGCACGCGGGGCAACATGGCATTCCTCCTGGCAAACTTCCAGCAATCGACCTTCACCCGCTTCGTTGTACCCGAATCAGCGGCAAGAGCCTATCGGCAAACCCGAGCAGCCCCCGGAGAGGGGAGGCAGAGGGCTACCGCGTGCGGGTCATCTCATCACAGGCGGAGCTTTCCCCCAGGCGGCTATCCCTGGAAAAAACCGGCCCAGCCGTGCGACTGGCGCACTGCTGGGCCTCGGACCTGGCCAGCCTGGCGTGGAAGGAGCTTGGCTCCGGTTGCGGCGAACCGCCGCGGGAGGGGCTACTGCTCGTTTTTGTAAAGGGGCTGCCAGTCTTCGCGGAGGAAACGCCGGGGCTGGGAAGCCGCCGTCGGAAGGGGCCTGCGGCGGG
>JALSGI010000724.1 GCA_026982835.1 Planctomycetota bacterium
CGAACGGCACGCCCATGTACCGCATCCCCTCATACACGCTGGCGTTGTTCACATCCGAGTGCATGTCCCAGACGAAACTGGTGGTCACCGTGACGAAGCGGCAGCCGTGCTGGATCATCCGGCGGGCCAGCAGCAGCAGCTTGCCCAGGGTCATGGCGTTGTCCACGTAGTGGTTGTAGTTGCGCCACTTGCGATTGATCTGGTCGGGGCGGACCAAGGGGGCGGTGTCGTAGCGGGCCAGGGTGCGAGGGTCTTCTTTGCTCAGGTCGAATGCTTCGGCGATGCCGCCCAAAAGCGTCTGAAACGCTTGCTCCCGGAGGCGATCCAGCCCGGCAAGCTGCGGATTGGCCTCGGACATACGGCGCAGGCGATCCAGCCGCCCCAGCAGCCAGCGGCGATCATCCAGCCGGTGCATGGGCAGCCGCAGTTGCATGTCGCGTTTTTGGGCCCCGTCGCCGCTGGGCACAAACGGGGCATAGGCCGCGCCCAGCGAGCCGGTGCTGTCCAGGCGGCCGAATTGCGTCAGCGGCTTGCCTCGCTTGGGATCCACGGCCCGGGGGAACAGCAGGGCGTTGGTGGGCATGCCGTTTTGGGGGTTGTTGGTTCCGGCCACGCGGGCATAGAGCGAACCCAGGTTGGCCCCGCCGGTGGCCCGGCACACCACTGGCTTGATGTCGTGGCGGTTGTCGCCGGGGACGAAGCTGCGCACCACTACCAGCTTGTGGGCCAGGCGAGCCAGGCGGTGGAAGGTGGAGCCGAAGGTCAGGCCGGGGACCGTGGTCTGGATCTCTCCGGTGGTGCTTCGGTACTCGGCCGGGGCGGTCATTTTGGGGTCGAAGGTTTCCGTCTGGGTGGGTCCGCCGTGCATGAACAGAAACACCACGGCCTTGTCCCGCAGGACTTCGGCCCCCAGGGCCTGCTGCCAGGCGAGCCACTGGCCCAGGCTCAAGCCCCCCAGGGCCAGCCCTCCGGCGCGCAAGAAATTGCGCCGATGCAGCCCGCCACGATCGTAAAGCGTGAGCATCTCTTTGTTCTCCACGCGAACCAGTGCCGGTCCGGCCGGAAAAGATTTGCTCTAACATATCAATCGGCGCTGATGCCAGCCAAGCAATTTTTGGTTTTGGGATGGTTGGGGCAGGCTTGGGTGTCGGCAGGGCAGAAGGTGGCTGCTGCCGAGAAAAAACAAAACCGCCTCTTTCCCGGCTTCGGCAGCGGAAAAGGGCGGGTATTGAGCGGGGTGTGGGCAATTATCTATTGCTTATCTATCGCCCGAACGGCCACAGGCTTCGCAGGCGTTCCAGCCAGCTGGGCTTGCTCAACTGGCGGCGATCCACCGTGCCGACCACCTGGGGCTGGATGCTTTGGCCCGGCAATGGCTGACCCGTGTTCACCGTGCCGGCAGAAGCACTGTGCGGGTATCCGCTTTGAGGAAGTTGTGGTGGCTGGGGCTGGATGGCCTGGGCCGGCACCACACCCGGCCTGCCGCCGGCGGGATAGGGACGTTGATAGGAGGCTGGGTTGACTTGCTGCGGGGTCCATTGGTGATAGACGCTGGTGGGCATCTGGTATGCCGTGGGAGGCAGTTGAGCCGGGAATTGCACGGCTCCGGGTAAGGCTCCCGGGACCGGCCGCGTGGTGTAGGGCATGCCGGGAGTTGGAGCAGCTTGTGGGAACCCTGCCGTGGGATGCAGGCCGGCGGCGGGCATTCCCTGGGGGGGCCAGGGTTGGGGGGGGAGTTGCTGGGCAGGAGGAGGCTGGGACTTTTTGGTCCCAAAAGGCCAGAGCAGCGATCGGGCCAGCCCGCGCGGGGAGAGATCCGTGCCCCCACTTTCAGGAGCCGCAGCCCGAGCCGATCCACTGCCCAGACTTTGCAACCGGGAGTGATTGTTCCACGGGGGACGAATCCCCTGCGGTCCTCCGCGTCCCCAGCTGCCCTGGGCCATGGCCAGCACGGGGCTCAGACCCACGCTTACCGTCACTGCCAACATCGCAATGTGCCACCGCATGTTTTGATTCTCCAACAGAAGCCCTGTCTTGCTGGTTTCTGGCCTTGCAGAAACGGGGTTTTCTCAGATTCAGCTCCTTTATCGGCCTGAGCCAGTAAGAAGATTTAACGATTATGCGGGAAATACCGAGCAGGCGAGGAGGGGATGAAATCACTGCGGCATCGATTTGATATTTCATGCGCAATCAAAATAACAACACTTGGCGTGGATCATCCGGGGCGCGGGTGATGACTCCTGCATGGGGGAAAGAAAGTTTCCATTTTGCAAGTCTTTTTTATTAAAGAGCTTACCTCTAATGGCCTCGTAAAAAAGCTGCTTGTATCTGGCTGCTGGCACGCTGGCTGCGATACCAGTTCCTTCAGTTACGAGGCACAGGCCCTTACACCCCACAACTCGAACTGAAGGGAGCAAGCCATGACCCGCCTCACCACGCTCACGCTCGCCCTGGCCCTGACCACGCTGAGCCCCCTGGCTGCCGACACGGCCCAGGCCGGGCACCGCAGCTACTGCTGGACGGGCCCGCGGGTGGGCTGCCCGGGCGAAGGGCACATGATCCGGGCGTTGGACTATCTGGAACGGGCTTTCCAGACGCGGCACGACGCGGCTTTTCACTACTGGCTGAATCGCGTGGACCGCGAGGTGCACTTGGCCCTGCGGGAATCCTGCTCCTTGCTCACCCGACGTCACCTGCGGCATGCTCTGCAGCACGTGCACGCGGCCCGGGTGAGCCACGCCCCCTGTGACTTGGATGAAGCCTACGAAGAACTGGTCGATGCCCTGGAGCACGAGCAACACCTGTTCCAGCCCGTCCATCACCACCACGCCCCTGCGGGGCCGTACTTTGTGCCTGCTCCGGCTCCCGTGCCGCATGGTGGGATTTCGATTCACGGGCGCCGGTTCGGGATTCACATCGGTTTTTGATCGAAAAGACACCTCCCCGCCGTTCCGGCGGCGGTTTTCCCCCACGGCTGCTCTCGGCTGATGAGAGCAGCCGTTTTTCTGTCTGTCCCAGCAAGGCCGTGGGGCGACTTGTTGGGGACAAAGGGATGGGCCACGTCTTTCTCCCGGAAGCGGCGCCATCAGACAAACATTTCGTTGCAATCCGCCTCGGGGGCACGATAAACTAAAAAGAACGAGGCTCCCCTGCGGGAAGCCTTCGCAGGTGCTGTCCATCCCGACAAAGCGGCGGTGCTGGCCACGGCCGCTCCTGCCTGGAACCGTGCCCTCCTTGCAACGCATCCTTCGTGCTTTGGGAGCCTGTCCCATGAAACGCTTCGCCACCTGGCACGCGTGGGTTCTGGCTTGCTGTGGCGGGTTGTTCTTGGCCGCCGGTTTGTTCCTCCCGGCCGGGGCCGAGGAACCCAAAAAAGAAGAAGACCCCTCCCCGGCCGATGCTCCGGTGAGCTTCAATCGTGACATTCGCCCCATCCTGGTCGAGCACTGCCAGGGCTGCCACCAGCCGGCCAAGCCCAGCGGCGGGCTGGTGCTTACCAGCTACGATCACCTGCGCAAAGGGGGCGAAAGCGAGGAGCCCGGCGTAGTGCCCGGCAAGCCCGAGGAAAGCACCCTCTACACCTACGTGGTGGCCGAAGAGGGCGAGGAGCCGCTGATGCCCAAGGACGCCCCGCCCCTGACGCCTGCGGAAGTGGAAAAAATCCGCCGCTGGATTCTCCAGGGGGCCAAGGACGATACCCCGCAGTCGATGAAAGTCACCTACACGATGGACAACCCGCCGCGGTACCAGTTGGCCCCGGTGCTCACCTCGGTGGATTACTCGCCCGACGGCAAACTGCTGGCCGTCTCCGGCTATCACGAAGTGCTGATCCATCGGGCCGACGGCTCGGGGATCGTGGCCCGACTGGTGGGACTTTCGGAGCGGATCGAGTCGGCCGTCTTCTCTCCCGACGGCAAGCACTTGGCCGTCACGGGCGGATCGCCTGGCCGGTTCGGCGAAGTGCAGATCTGGAACCTGGAGAAGAAGAAGCTGGAACTTTCCATCCAGGTGGGCTTCGACACCATCTACGGGGCCAGTTGGTCGCACAACGGCCGCTGGGTGGCCTTCGGCTGCCCGGACAACAACGTGCGCATGATCGACGCCAAAACCGGCAAGCAACTGCTGCAACAGGGGGCGCACAACGACTGGGTGCTCGACACCGTTTTCTCCAGCGACGACTCGCACCTGGTGTCGGTCAGCCGCGACATGACGGCCAAGCTGACCGAAGTTTCCACCGGGCGGTTTGTGGATAACATCACCAGCATCACGCCCGGGGCGCTCAAGGGAGGACTGATCTCGGTGGACATCCGCCCGGGGATCAAGAACCCCAAGGACGATCAGATCGTCGTGGGCGGTTCCGACGGGGTGCCGCAGGTGTTTCGCATCCACCGCACCAAGGAGCGACGGATCGGGGACAACTTCAACCTCATCCGGGCCTTTGAGAAAATGCCCGGGCGAATCTACGGCGTGGCTTTCAGCCCCGATGGCAAGCGCATCGTGGCCGGCAGCAGCTACGACCGCCCGCCCAAGGTGCGGCTGGGGATGGGCCGCGTGTATCGCGTGGAGGACGGCAAGATCATCTGCCAACTGGAGCAGGAATCGGCCATCTACGACGTGGCCTTCAGCCCCGACGGCAAGCACGTGGCCACCGTGGGGTTCGACGGCAAGGTGCGCGTCTTCGATGCCCAAAGCGGCAAGCGGCTGCAGGAGTTTTGGGCCGTGCCGCTGGAAAAGGTGGCCCAAGCCCCCTGATCCGCACCGCGAAAACCATCTCCGGGGCCAGAACCCCCTGCGGCCCCAGGAGAGTTGTAGAATCCGCCCCGGGAAATTGCTAGGATAATTCGGACCCAATTGCCCGAAACCGGATGCCCGTTGATGCCCTCAACGGCCCCGTCCCAGGAGGAACCCGTGATGTTGCACCGCAAGTTCCACGCGTTGCTGTTTGCAGGGATCGCCGCCGCAGGGGTGCTTTCGGCCGCACCGGCTCCGGCCGAGGAAAAGCCCCAGCAGGAAAAGCTGCCGCCGGGAGCCAAGGTGGTGCGGCTGGAAGTGTTCCCCCGGCAGGTGGAGCTGCCCCACCGGTTCGCCTACCGCCAGTTGCTCGTTACGGCCCATCTGGCCGACGGCACCTCGGCCGATGCCACCCGGCTGGTGAAGGTGGAGGCCCCGCTGTTTGTACAGGTGAGCCCCACCGGGGTGGTCCGCCCGCAGGAAGACGGCCAGGGGACGATCACCCTCTGGCTGCAAGACCAGCAGGTGCAAGTGCCGGTGAAGGTCACAGGCCAGAAGGAGCCTTATCATCCCAGCTTCGTGGCCGACGTGATGCCGGCCCTTTCCCGCATGGGCTGCAACCTGGGCACTTGCCACGGGGCGGCCAAGGGCAAAAACGGCTTCAAGCTCTCCCTGCGGGGCTATGACCCCGAGTTCGATCACCGCGCGCTGGTGGACGACCTGGCCGGGCGGCGGATCAATCGGGCCGCTCCCGAGCAGAGCCTCATGCTGCTGAAAACCTCCGGCGGCGTGCCGCATGTGGGCGGCGTGCGCACCCGACCCGGCGAGCCCTACTACGAGATCGTTCGCCAGTGGATCGCCGACGGGGTGCCGCTGGACCTGGACCATCCGCGGGTCAAGAGCATCCGCATCGTGCCGGAGAGTGTGGTCATCCCGTTGCCGGGGATGAAGCAGCAGTTTGCCGTGTTGGCCACCTACGAGGACGGCACGGTGCGCGACGTCTCCCAGGAGGCCTTCACCGAAAGCAGCAACACCGAAGTGCTGGAGCTAGTGCCCGGCGGACTGGCCACCGCCCTGCGCCGTGGCGAGGCGGCCGTGCTGGCCCGATACGAAGGACGCTACGCGGCAGCTACGGTGATCGTCATGGGCGATCGCTCCGGCTACCAGTGGGTGGATGTGCCCGCCAATAATTTCATCGACGAGCTGGCTTACAAGAAGATGCGGGCCGTGAAGGTGCTGCCCAGCCCCTTGTGCACCGACGAAGAGTTCATCCGCCGCGTGTACCTGGATCTTACGGGGCTGCCGCCGGAACCGGAGGAAGTACTGGCCTTCTTGAAGGACCCTCGGCCTACAAAGGAAAAACGCGACGCCCTGGTGAATCGCCTGGTGGGCAGCGCCGCCTACGTGGAGTACTGGACCAACAAGTGGGCCGACTTGTTCATGGTCAACCGCAAGTTCCTGGGCGAGGAGGGGGCCTGGGCCTTCCGTAACTGGATTCGCCAGGCGGTGGCCTCCAACATGCCCTACGACAAGTTCGCCTACACCATCCTCACCGCCAGCGGCTCCAACCTGGAAAACCCGCCGGCGGCTTACTACAAGATCCTCCGCAAACCGGAGGACATCATGGAGAACACCACCCAGGTGTTCCTGGCCATCCGCTTCAACTGCAACAAGTGCCACGATCACCCCTTTGAACGCTGGACCCAGGACCAGTACTACCACCTGGCCGCCTACTTTGCCCGGGTGGGCCTGAAACCCGACCCGCGCTTTGCCGACCGCAAGATCCAAGGCACGGCCGTCGAAGGGGCCAAGCCGCTGGTGGAGATCGTCTTTGACAAGTCCGGCGGCGAGGTGAAGCACGCCCGCACCGGCGAAGTCACCCCGCCGAAGTTCCCCTACCAGCACGCAGGCAAAGTGCCCCGCAACGCCTCCCGACGCGAACAACTGGCCCGATGGATCACCGCCAAGGAAAACCCCTACTTTGCCACCAGCTTTGTGAACCGGGTGTGGGCCTACCTGCTGGGCCGCGGGTTCATCGAGCCGGTGGACGACATCCGCGCCGGCAATCCCCCCACCAACCCCGAGCTGCTGCAGCGGCTCACCCAGGAGTTTATCGACAGCGGCTTCGACGTGCAGCACCTGATGCGGCTGATCTGCAAGTCGCGGGTGTATCAGCTCTCGGTCAAAACCAACCGCTGGAACCAGGACGACGAGCTGAACTACTCCCACGCCTATCCCAAGCGGCTGCCGGCCGAAGTGCTCTATGATACCATCTACGCCGTCACCGGCGCCACGCGGCGGCTGCCCGGGCTGCCCCCCGGACTGCGGGCCGTGCAGTTGCCCGACTCGGCTGTACGCATGCCCGATGGGTTCTTCAACCTCTTCGGCAAGCCGCCCCGGGAAAGCTCCTGCGAGTGCGAACGCACCACCGGCGTGATGCTCGCTCCCGTGCTCAACCTGGTCAACGGCCCCACCGTGGCCGAGGCGATCAACCAGCCGGGCAACCGCATCGAGCAGCTGGTCAACACCATCAAGGACGACGAAGAACTGGTCCGGCAGCTCTATCTGGCTATCTGGTCCCGGCTCCCCACACCCGAGCAGCTCAAAGTGGGCGTGGAGGCGGTGCGCAGTTCGTACCACGCGGAGCTGCAAGCTCGCCGCCGGGAACTGGCCGAGTTTGAAAAGAACCAACTGCCTAAGCGATTCCACGCCTGGCTCAAAAAGGTGCAGGTGCGCACCACCTGGATTCCCGTGGAAGTGCTCCAGGCCCGCTCCTCCGGCGGAGCCGAACTGAAAGTGGCCCCCGACGGCTCGGTGCTGGCCACCGGCAAGCGACCGCCCAAGGATACCTATATCCTGCAACTGGGCCCCCTGCCCCAGGGAGCCACCGGGCTGCGCCTGGAGCTGCTGCCGCACGAGAGCCTGCCGGCCAAGGGGCCGGGCCGAGCCGACAACGGCAACCTGGTGCTCAACCAGTTCCGCCTCGACGTGGTGCTCCCCGATGGGAAACGGCAACCGGTGGTGTTCTTGCGTGCCCGGGCCACGTTCACCCAGGCCGGCTTTTCGCCCATGCACGCCATCCAGGAGAAGGTGAACGCCCGCCGCGGCTGGGCCGTGGCGCCCAAGTTCGGCCAGCGCCACGTGGCGGTGTTCCAGTTCGCCAAGCCCCTGCAGCTTCCCCAGAAAGCCAAGCTGGAGCTGACGCTGGTGCAACACTGGGGCGGCGCCCACACGCTGGGGCACTTCCGTCTGAGTGTGACCACCAGCCCCGGACGCCTGAGCCCCGAAAGCGAATCCCTGCCGCCGCAGGTGGCCCAGGTGTTGGCCCAGCCCCAGCAGAAGTGGACCGCCAAACAGCGCCAGTTGGTGCTGGAGCACTACAAGCAACTGGATGCCACCTACCAGCAACTGCTCCAGGGCGTGAAGCAGCTACAAGCCCGAGCCCCCAAGGCCCGACTCCGCGGAGCGCAGGACCTGGCCTGGGCGCTGATCAACAGCCCGGCCTTCTTGTTCAACTACTGATCCCTCTGCGGCCCCTTGCTTCCTTGGCATACCTCTTGGGACTTTCCGGCTGCTAACAACCCGTGGAAAAACTCCCACCCCTATGCCACTGGGGGGTCTTCTGCACACTGGCTGCAGGGGGTTTCTCAATCCTCGGTTTTCTGCCATCTGCCGTGGAAAGGACGCCCGATGAGCCCGGGCCGACGCCGCCAGATGGAGCCTGAGCTGTGGCTCTCCTATCGGGAAATCCCCAAAGGGCCTTCTATCAAAAGCTCAATCAACGTACGTGTTTAGCGTGCCAGCACAAGACGAAGCGCCCCCAGAGCAAAAGAGTTGATTTTTGTCCGGCGAGCCGCGTATGTCAGCACGTGTTTGGCGAGCCCCCGGCTTTAGCCGGGGGAGAGCCGAATAAGTGCTTTTGGTTATTCTCCTCCGCCAGCTGAAGCTGGCGGCTCGCCGTTCAACTGTCGGCGACGATGCGCGGCTGGCCGGTTGCAAGAATCGACGCTTGTTCTCGCACTGGTGCGGAAGCTCCCGCCGCAAGACCCACGACCCAAGACCCAAGACCTCCGGAGCGGAAGCTCCGGCGAGCCGCGTGCGTCAGCACGCGGTTGCTACCGTTTGTGGCCGATGCTACGCTGGCCAACCGCCGGCTTACGCCGGCGGCTCGCCGTTGTAAGAATCAAAGCAAGTCCACCAGGTACGTTGTTTTCCACAAAACACGCTTTTTCCTGCCCGGTGCGGAAGCACCAGTGGCGAGCCCCGGACTTCAGTCCGGGGAGAGCCAAGAAAAAACGCATGGCGATTTTCTCCGCCGACTGAAGTCGGCGGCTCGCCGGTTGTAAGAATAAACGTTCATTCTCTTCTGGCATGGAAGCGCCAAGCCAAGTGATGTGCTAGCTGGCTAAACACGTACCAATCAACTGCTTGAAGAGCACGGTTTTGACCGGTTCGTGGAAAACCTCTGTGCCCCTATTATCACGACCGCCTAGGGCGGCCGGGTACAACTTGGGGCTGATCCTGCGGAAGGTGTTCGGATTGGTCAAGCTGCGGAGATTGAGGGAGGCCATGCGTGCGTTTTTGCGATATAGATTTTACGATTTATCACGGAGTTCCTTTTTCACCAAAGAAGCCAGCGGCGTTTTTTAATTTTTTTAGAGGCTGGGCCAATCGCGGAGAATCTGGCCGGCGGCGTTGTAGCCGCACAGGCCCAGCACCCCCCCGCCGGGGTGGGCCGCCGCCCCGCAGAGGTAAAGTCCCGGCACGGGCGTGCGATGGTCGGCCCAGCCGGGCACGGGACGCAAGCAGAACAACTGTTCGGGGGTCATGGCCCCCTGGAAGATGTTGCCGCCGGTCAGGCCGAAGGTTTGCTCCAGGTCGGCCGGGGAGAGCACCTGGCGATGGAGCACGGCCTGTTCAAAGTCGGGAAAATACTGGTTCAGCACTTCCAGGCACCGCCGCCAGAGCTCTTCCTTGGCCTCGGGGGTCCAGTCCCCGGCAAGCTGGTAGGGAGCATATTGCACGAAGATGTTCATCACGTGCGCATTCCGAGGGGCCAGCGAGTCGTCCACCACCGAAGGGATGGTAATCTCTAGCACCGGCTCGCGGCTCATCTGGCCGCGGGGGCAGCCCTCGTAGGCCCGGTGCAGGTACTCCACGTCGGGGCACAGGTGGATAGTTCCGGCCGGGGGGGGCGGGTGTTTGAGTCGGGCCAGGGCTTCCAGCCGGGGCAGGTGGCTCAGGGCCAGGTTGATCTTGGCCGAGGCCGAGCGGTAGTCGATTGCCTGCACGGCCTGGCGGAATTCCCCGGGAAGAAGGTCCTCTTCCAGCAGGCGCAAGAAAGTCCAGTTGGGATCGAGACTGGAGGCCACCACCGGGGCGGCCAGCACCGTGCCGTCGGCCAGTTCCACCCCGCAGCAACGCCCCCGCTCGACCAGGATGCGCCGAGCCGGGGACTCTAGCAGCACCTGCACACCGCGGGCCTGGGCCGCCCGGGCCAGTGCCTGGCTCAAGCCTCCCATGCCGCCGCGCACATAGCCCCAACGGCCCCGGGCCCCGCCGGCGGTGCCCATCATGTGGTGCAGCAGCACGTAGGCGCTGCCGGGGGCGTCGGGCGGGGTGCAGGAACCGATCACCGCATCGGTGGCCAAGGTGGCCAGCAGCACTTCGCTATGGAAGAATCGTTGCAAAAACGGCAGAGCCGCCCCGGCCAGCAGCCGCACGGCCTGGGGCACAAGCGGGCCCAGCTCCCCCAGCCCCCGCCACAGGGCGTGCAACGTGCCCAGGTCGCGCAGGCGCTTGCCCCAGCCACGCCGCCGCCAGGAAGGGGGCAGGGGCAGCGGGTCGGGGGCCACCTGCTCCAGCAAGGGCTCCAGCACTCGAGCCACCTGCTCCAGCAGGGCTTCGTAGCGGGGAAGCTGTTGGGCATCGTGCGGGGAGAACTGGGCCAGTTGCTGCTGGTTGCAGGCCGGGTCGTGTCCCAGCAGAAGCACGCGGCCGTCGGGCAGCGGAGTAATCGAGG
>JALSGI010000725.1 GCA_026982835.1 Planctomycetota bacterium
CGCCGCTGGGTGGTGCGCACCCAAAGAACCATTCCCCGGAAACCGTTCCGCGTTGTCGGAGTGGACCTGTTCAACAACAACCTGGCCCTTCGCTTGCAGTGCACCGATGGGGCACTGGCGGCGATACTTCCCCTGATGCACGACGTAGAACAACTGGACCTGCACAACACTCTCATCACCGATCGCACACTCCAGGCCCTCTCGCGGTTGGAGCGGCTGGAATCGCTCCGGCTGGGCTTGACCGACATCTCCAGCCAGGGACTGATCCACCTGCTCCCTCTGAAACGACTCCGGCACTTGGACCTGCTTGGCACCTCGGTTACCGATCGGGGGCTGCAAGCGCTGGCTCGGCTCGAGCGGCTGGAGCATCTGGTTCTGCGGCAGACGCCGGTTACCGATCGGGGAGTGGCCCTCCTGGTGCGTTTGAAGAAATTGAAACACCTGGACCTGAGCGAAACGACCGTATCGCCGGCGGTGGGCCGATGGTTGAAACAGCTCTCCTGCCTGGAAGAGCTGTGGCTGAACCGGGTGAAAGTGGACGAAACCTTGTTTCAACAGTTGGCCGAACTGCCTGAATTGAAACTCCTCGCCCTGGCCGGAACCGATACCTCGGATGCCCACCTGCCCCACATCCGCCGCATCCCCCAGCTCCGCACGCTGGACTTGTCCGAAACCCGGGTAAGCGGCGCCGGCTTGCAGCACCTAGGGGGGCACCCCCACCTGGAAGAGGTGTTCATCAACCGTTCTCCCCTGGCCCGGCATCCCGTGGTGGACGACCAGGCCCTGGCGGCCCTGGCTTCCATCGGCAACCTCTTCACCCTGGAGCTGGCCTATGCCTCGCTGAGCGATCAAGGGCTGCAAGCACTGGTGCAGGCGAAGCAACTGCGGCGGCTGAGCTTGAAGGGGGTGAAGCTGCGTAGGCGGGGGCTGGCCGCCGTGGCGGCCCTTCCCCGACTGCGGCGACTCTCCCTGGCCCATGCTTCCTTTGATCCCGACAGCCTTGCCGCGCTGGCCCCGGCACAGCAACTGGTCGAGCTGGACCTGAGCCACACGCCCATCAACGACCAGTCCCTGGAGCACATCGGACGATTGAAAACACTTACCCGATTGATCCTGGTACACACTCGGATCACCAACGCCGGCTTGCGGCATCTTGGCGGGCTCAAGGAACTCACGTACCTGGACGTCCGGGAGACCGGGGTGACCCTGGAAGGAGCCCGAGAATTGCGCCAGAAGCTGGGCCGCCGATGTTTTGTGTTCTTGGATTGAAGGCGTGCTCCCCGCGGATCGTCAGCCCGCCGAGCGAGGGACAGCCGCGCACCGTCAGCCGGTGGTTCTCCAGCGTCGCACCGGCTATAGACGGTATTAACCGCGTGCTGACGCACGCGGCTGGCCATCCCTCCAAGCCCCCAAGCCCTCCGCCGACTGAAGTCGGCGGCTCGCCGGTTGCAAGAAGAAACGCTTTTTCTCGCACTGGTGCGGAAGCACCACCGCAAGACCCAAGACCCACGACCCAAGA
>JALSGI010000726.1 GCA_026982835.1 Planctomycetota bacterium
ACCGCCCGCGGCGGCTGTTGCGCACGCTGGGGCTTTACGCGGCGCTGACCCTGGCGGCCGCAGTGGCTTTTTCCTTCCCGGCCCTGCGGCCGGACAACTTGTACTTCCAGCGGCAGTTCATCCGCGAGGAGTTCCGCGACCCGCAACGCTGGGGCGTGTATGCCCCGATCCCCTTTGGCCCCGTGACCATCGACGCCGATGCCTTCTACCGGCCGCCGATGTACACCAAGCCGGCGGCGGAGTGGACGCGGGCCAACGACTACTTTCCGCACCTGCTGGGTACCGACGGCGGGGGGCGCGACGTGCTGGTGCGATTGATCTACGGCACCCGCCTGGCCACCACGGTGGGGTTTGTGGCCGTGGGGCTCTACTTGACCATCGGCGTGATCGTGGGGGCCCTGGCCGGCTACTTCGGCGGCAAGGTGGATATGATCATCTCCCGGGTGATCGAGGTGATGCTGGTGTTTCCGGCGTTTTTTCTCATCCTGACGCTGGTAGGATTCCTGGGCCAGAGCATCTACATCATCATGGTGGTGATCGGCATCACCGGCTGGCCCACCATCGCCCGGCTCATCCGCGGCGAGGTGCTCAAGCAGCGGAACATGGAATACGTGCTGGCGGCGTTGTCTCAAGGGGCGGGCCACGGCCGGGTGCTGTTTCGCCACGTGCTGCCCAACGCCTTGTCCCCGGCCCTGGTGGCCGCTCCGTTCGGCATTGCCAGCGCGATCATCGTGGAGGCGGGCTTGAGCTTGCTGGGCTTTGGGGTGCGCCCCCCGGCCCCGAGCTGGGGCGCCTTGCTCCGCGAAGCCCACGGCAACTACGAATACTGGTGGCTGATCGTGTTCCCTTCGCTGGCCGTGTTTTTCACCGTCACGTTGTTCAACCTGGTGGGCAACGGCCTGCGGGATGCCATGGACCCGAGATTGCGGCAGTGAACTCCTCGTCAAAGAAGCCCCACAGATGGTTTGTGTATCCGATGAGAAGACAGGCACGGTCCGGTGGAAGCTTTTTCCCGGGTCTCCCCCAGCTTACGCTGGGGGCTCGCTGATCCCCCGATCGTGAAGCACGCTCCCCCGGCCAAGAGAGAAAAACAACCTGGACCCGTTGGTGAAACTGCAAAAACCATCGTGAACACGCCTGCTGAAAATCCCTCGCCCCGGCCGCTGCTTGAGGTGCGGGGGCTGACGACCCACTTTTTTACCGACACCGGCGTGGTGCGGGCGGTGGACGACGTGTCGTTCACCATTCCGGCCGGGCAGACGCTGGGCCTGGTGGGCGAAAGCGGCTGCGGCAAGTCGGTCACGGCCCTCTCGATCATGCGGCTGGTGAGCCGTCCCGGGCGGATCGTCGCCGGGCAGGTGTTGCTGCATCAGCAAGAGGGCAAGCCACCGGTGGACCTGCTGCAACTGGACGAAGCCCAGATGCGCCGCGTGCGGGGGCACCATGTGGCCATGATCTTCCAGGAGCCGATGACCTCGCTCAATCCCGTCTTTACCATCGGCTCGCAGATTA
>JALSGI010000727.1 GCA_026982835.1 Planctomycetota bacterium
CCCAGCGCGAGTATTACCAGCTCTATGCCTTCTTCAACAGCCTGGAGGAGCGGGACATCCCCGCCCCGCTGGATCCCAAGGTGGAAGAGGAGTACCAGCGTCAGCTGAAGCAATACCAGCAGCAGCTGGCCCAACTCAAAGCCCGCATCGAAAAGTACAAAAAAGAACAGCTCCCCAAGCGCCTGGCCCAGTGGCTGCAAAAGCCCCACCAGTCCAAAGTGGCCTGGCAGGTGATCGCCCCGGCCCAGGTGCGTTCCGAGAACGGGGCCACGCTCACCACCGGCGAGGACGCCGCGGTGCTGGCCTCGGGCAAGAATCCCGAGCGGGACGTGTACCAGGTGGAGTTCGATCTTCCCCTGGGTCGGCTCACCGGCGTGCGGCTGGAGGTGTTGCCGGATAAGCGTCTGCCGGCCAAGGGGCCGGGCCGGGTGGCCCACGGCAACTTCGTCCTCTCCGAGCTGGAGGTCTATCTGCTGGATGAACGAGGCGGCAAGCGGCGGCTGAAGCTGGCCGAGGCCAAGGCCGACTTCTCGCAAGGGAAAAAAGGCTCGGCGCGCCCCTGGCCCGTGGCTGCGGCCATCGACGGCAAGCCGGGGACTGGCTGGGCCGTGGCTCCCCAGTTTGGCCGCCGCCACGTGGCCGTGTTCACCTTGGCCGAACCGGCGGTGCTGGTTCCCGGGGAGAAGCTGCTGGTGGTGATGAAGCAGCTTTACGGCTCGCAGCACACCATCGGCAAGTTTCGCTTCAGCTTTACCGACCAGGACGGCCCGCTGCCGCTGGAAGGACTGCCCAGCGACATCGCCCCCTTGCTGAGCCGCCCGTTGGAAAAACTTTCCCCCAAGGAAAAGCAAAAACTGCTGGACTACTACGCCCGGGTGGATTCCGGTATGCGGAAGCTCCAGCAAGAGTTGCAGCGGCTGGAAAAGAACCCCCCCAAGCGAAGCGACCCCACGATGGCCCAAACCCTGGCCGAACGCTCTCCGCGACGAAAGACCCATCTGCTGATCCGCGGCGATTTCTTGCGGCCCGGGCCCGAGGTGCAGCCGGGCGTGCCTGAGGTGTTGCCGCCGCTGCGCGTGCCCGAGGGCCGCACTCCCAACCGGCTGGACCTGGCCCGATGGCTCGTCTCGCCGGAAAACCCGCTTACGGCCCGTGTGACTGTCAACCGCGTGTGGCAACGGTATTTCGGCCGCGGGATCGTGGAAACGCCGCACGACTTCGGCACGATGGGCTCACTTCCCTCGCACCCGGAGTTGCTGGACTGGCTGGCCCACTACTTTATGCACGATGCCCGCTGGAGCCTCAAAAAGCTCCACCGGCTCATCGTCACCAGCGCCACCTACCGGCAAAGCTCCAGGACCCGCCCCGAGCTGAAGCAGCGCGACCCCTACAACAAGCTGCTGGCCTACCAGAACCGGCTGCGGGTGGAAGCGGAGATCATCCGCGACCTGGCCTTGACCGCCTCGGGGCTGCTGGAGCGGCGTGTGGGCGGCCCCAGCATCCGCC
>JALSGI010000728.1 GCA_026982835.1 Planctomycetota bacterium
CCGCCCTGCGTCGCGGCTACGATGAGGACGAGCATCGGGAATTGATGGAGCTCAACCGACATTTGCACGAAGTGATCGAGGTTACAGCGCAAAAGACAGCTCAAAACGCATTGAAGGGCAAGATGGAATCTCAAAAGAAACGGAAGCAAGGGAAGGCCAGTGTTTGGAGTGGCAAGCAGCAAATCGTCCTGGCGGCCCTTGTGGAGTATCATCAGCTTTACAGCACCAGTGTGGAAAACTCGGAACCAGCCACCGTGGCCGAAATTGCTAAGAAAGCTGAAGTAAACAAGGGCACAGTTAGCCGTTTTTTCAAGAAAGCCTTCGGGGGGTACTCTCAGTACAAGGCCTATTGCTTGGAAGGGGCACTAGGGATGCGTTTGGCCGTATTGATAGGGGATGTGCCTTCGCTGCGGGAAGCCCAGGGAGGCTACATGGAAATGAAGCGGCGGGGTTAGGTGTTGCGCGCACTCTCCCAAAAAGCGCAACGCTTTTTCTTCTCTTAATTCGCCCTAACTACCTTTGATTGCTTTGGGTTGTACGTCTTGGGCGGGGATGTTGCGCGGAAAAACGCGCAACGCCAGCAATTAAGAAAGTCCCCTATCCGAGGAGAAAAGCAGTGGAATTACTCTCTCGCGCCGAAGCGGCAAAGTTGTTGGGAGTCACTGATCGCCACATCGACCGCCTGGCCAAGCGGGAAGGACTGCCGGTGGTGCGCATGGGGCGTCGAGTGTTAATCCCGCGGTGCGAGCTGGAGAAATGGCTCCGCGCGCGAATTGAAAAGGGCGGTGGCAATGGCCAGAAACGGTAACCTGCTCACCGCTGTCCTGGGCCTAGCCGAGCTGGGCTACCCGGTCTTTCCTTGCATCCCCGGCCAGAAGCGCCCCTTGGTCCGGGGCGGGCTGCACGCGGCCACGCGGGACCCAGCGACAATCCGGGCGTGGTGGACCCGCTGGCCCAGGGCCAACCTAGCGGTGGCCTGCCGGGGTGTGGTGGTCATAGACGTGGACCCTGCCGGGCAGGGCTGGCCGCCCGAGCCGGAGCAACGGGCCAGCATCCGGGCTACTGGCTGCCCACTGGCCCGCACACCCCGCGGGGGGTGGCATTTGTGGTTTCGCGTGCCCGTCGGAAAAACGTGGCGGTGTTCGGCAGGCCGCCTGGCCCCAGGCGTGGACGTGCGCACCACGGGGGGCTATGTGCTGGTGCCGCCGTCCCGGACACAGCACGGCCAATATCGGTGGATTCGCACGCTGGTCCCCCCAGACCAGCTCCCGTTTCCCCCAGCCTGGCTGGCCGAGGCACTGGACCGGCTTCATCGGGCTGCCCCACGCACTGCGGGCAATGGGACGTGGGACCCTGTGGCAGAAGCGCCCGTGGTGCTCCAGGAGGGCCAGCGCAACAGCGGCCTAGCTTCGCTGGCCGGAAAGTTGCGCCGGGCGGGGGCAAGTCAGGAAGAACTGGAGGCCGCGTTGTTGGCGTTCAACACGGCGCGCTGTGTTCCGCCGTTGTCGGAAAGAGAAGTCCTGGGCATCGCGCGCAGTATTTCCCGCTATCCCCCGGCGGAGACGCTGCCGCCGGTGTTTCGGCGGGCGTGGGCCAAGGCAGTAGCACACAACACAAAAAGGAGGTGGTGTCATGGATGATCTGATTTTCCAAATTGCACCCTCAAATGGTAGTGCCCGGCGGCTAGTGATTGCGTATCGCGGCGAACATGAGGTTTTCCGAGACGAGACTAATCCCAACCGCGCCGCCGACCGGGAGCGATTTGGAGAACAGCTCGCAAGACAACTCGGCATGCCGCTGAAGGAAATCCTGCCACGAATCCACACCGAACTCCCGGCCGCAGCTGATGCGGCCGATCAGCAAGCCGAGGAGCTGGCGGCCCAGGCGGAACCCGCGTGGGAACCTACCGCGCAGGCCAAGGCCGCTGCCGAGCGGTTGCTGGCGCGGCCCGATTTGCTGGCCCACGTGGCCCGGGCGGCGGAAACGCTCGGCGTAGTCAACGAGCGGAAGCTGGTTTTCCTGGTTTACCTGGCGGCCACCAGCAGGCTACTGCCCAAGCCAATCTACTTGCTAGTAAAGGGGGAGCCGAGCAGTGGCAAGTCGTTCATCACTTCCGCCGTTGCCCGGCTTTTTCCGCCGGGCGTGGTGCTGGAGGCCTCGGACCTGACACCCCAGGCGCTCTATTACCTGCGCGACGAAGGGCTGCAGCGGCGCGTGCTGCTGCTGGGTGAGCGGAAGCGCCAGATCGCTGATGAATCCGTGGATCGGACCAAAGCCCTCCGCGAGCTGGTGGAAAACGGCAGGCTTTCCCTCCTGGTGACGAATCCGAAGGCGCGCCGGGCAGAGCGAATCGAAGTGGAAGGGCCGGCCGCAGTGATCGAAACATGTTCGCATGAGGCCGTGGCCCATGAGGACCTAACCCGGGCGGTACAGGCATGGCCCAATGACTCCCCCGAGCAAACCCGGTTAGTCGTGACGGAACTGGCTCGCCGAAAAGCGCACGGACAGCCGCAACTGTCCCAGGAAGAACAGGAGGCACTCTGGGCGGTCCAGCACTTATTGGAGCCAGCCGAGGTGGTGTTGCCGTTCCTTCCCGCCATCGCAAAACGTTTTCCCACAAGCCGCCTGGAGGCGCGGCGAGCTTTTCCCCGACTGGTGGCCCTGGCCGAGGCCTCGGCCCTGCTGCACCAGCGGCAGCGGGAGCGGGACGCGCAAGGCCGCATCGTAGCCATTGAGGATGACCTTCGCCTGGCGCTGCGTGTTTCCCAGCAGTGGCTGGACGTTTCGGTGGGCGGAGGTGTCCCCCCAAGGGCAGCGCGCGTCTGGGCGGTGGTGCGGGAAAGGGAAGGCACCTTCACCCTGGCCGATCTTCCCCAAAAACTAGGCGGCGAAAAAACTCTCCAGCGAGCCCTAGCAGACCTAGAGAAGGCGGGCGCGCTGGAGCTGGCCGAGGAGTGGTCTAACGGCAAAGCCAAGGTGTATCAGGTGATTGATCCCGGCTGGGAGCCAGGGACCCTGGACCTGGGCCTGGGGACCTGGACACCGGGACAGACCGGGACAGTCAAAGAGTGTCCCGCTTAATTTGTTTTGGAGTAAGTACTTCTGCTAACCGGGACACCAGGACACCAGAAACCATGTCCCACATAGATTTTGATGCCCTGTTTGCTTCCCCCTGGCAGAGCAAGCCAAGCCGCCCCAGTTTCTCCCTCCAGCCGCCCCCCGGCTGGCCCGAGGGGATGGCACTGCCCCCGTGGTGGCCCCAACTGGTGGAGGTCTTTCCGGTTGAAGCCGCTTGGCAGGACCCGTGCCAGGGTTGCGGCTTTCCCGTGCTGGTGCTGGCCCGGGTGGACTCGCCAAAAGCCCCTTTTGCCGGGCGGGCGTGGTTCTGTCCCCAGTGCGGCCACGACCCGGGCTATGAGCTGGCCGGTGCAGCCGTGCAAGCTTGCCCGAAACAAAACCCCCTCCAAGAACAAAACCAGTGAAAAGCACTGGCGCCCAGTGGAACGGAAGCGAATAATACGGACAGCGTTCCCCTAGCAACGGAGTAGAAGCGATGGCGACTCTTTCCAAGCAAGCCAATGGTTCCTGGAAGCTTTACTTTGTCCATCCCCAGCACGGCCGCCGCACCAGTGTCACGCTGGGCAAGTTGCCCAAGCGGGCCGCCCAAACCGTGCGGCTGCGCGTGGAGCAGCTGCTGGCTTGCCACGGCTCGGGCACTCCCTGGCCGCCGGAGTTGGCCGAGTGGGTCGGCACGCTGGATCAGGCCCTGCGGCAGAAGCTGGCCCGCGTGGGACTGGTGGATGCCCGCCCCCAGGTTACTCTCGGCGAGTTTTTGCAGCAGTGGCTGGAATCGCGCAAGCACTACAAAGCCACTTCCCAGGATGTGTGGCGGCAGGTGGTGCAGTGGTTGCTGGAGTTTTACGGCCCGCAGTGCCCCATGCACACACTCGATCATGCCCGCGGCGAAGCCTTCCGCCAGCACATGCTCTCTTGCGGCCTGGCGGACTCCACCATCAACAAGCGGCTCCAGACGGCCCGCATGATGTTCCAGGACGCGGTGCGGCAGGGGCTGCTGGACAAAAACCCCCTGGAACATGTGCGGCACCACGGTGGCGATCCGGCCACCCGCCGCGTGTACGTGCCGGTGGAAGTGGTAGAAAAAGTGCTGGAAGCCTGCCCGGATGTGTGGTGGCGGTTGCTGGTGGTGCTGGCCCGATTTGCAGGACTGCGCGTTCCCAGCGAGCCGTTTTCTCTGCGATGGGAGGACATCCACTGGGCCGCCGGGCGGCTGCTGGTTACCAGCTCCAAGACGGCCCATCTGGCCGGACGGGGCTACCGGGCTGTGCCCCTGTTCCCTGAGCTGCGTCCCTACCTGGAGCAGGCTTGGCAACAAGCCCCCGAGGGAGCCGAGTATGTCTTTCCCGATCCCTTCCGCCGCCGCGGCCAAGGTAGCTCCAAGGGGGCCAACCTGCGCACCCAAATGGTGCGGATCATCCGCCGCGCCGGGGTGGAACCGTGGCCTAGGCCGTTCCAGAACCTGCGGGCCAGTTGCGAAACCGACCTGGTGCAGCGTTTCCCCCTGCCCAAGGTGGTCAAGTGGATCGGCAACACCACGGCGGTGGCCATGCGGCACTACGTGGACGTAACCGATGAGGACTTCCGCCGTGCCGCTGCAACCGGGCTTGCGCCGGAGAAGAAGCAAGGGGCGGCCCTGCCGGAGAAGCAAACGGGAACAGCCCCGGCAAAGGAAACCGCCCCGGGGCCGGGGGAGAAAACAGGTGCGCAATTGGGTGCGCAATCTGCTGCTTTTGAGGGGAACCTGGCGGACCTGGAGGAAAACCAACTTACGTCAAGTCCACTTGATTCAACTCCTTGTGACTCTGGGCACTTACGTTCACCCCATCCAGCGGAAGTGCATGGGAATCGAACCCACCGGCTGCACGTTTTCCGTACAGCCCAACGGTTTTGAAGACCGTGGCCGGCACCAGCCGTGCACGCACTTCCGAAACCCCTCCGGCCAGTGGCCGAAGGGGCACTCTTTCTCACGGTTATCAGGTTGTAGTTTTTCCCTCTCGGGCACCCCGGGTGTATAGCCCGGCGGCCGAAGTGGGCCTAGTCGCGCTCCGGGGGGAATCGCCCGCCTGGAGGACATTCGGCCAGGGCCGAGCTGCAGCCCAAGCTGCGGGCCGGGCCGCGGTGGGTTTTAGCGGGCCGCCACGCGACCTTGCTCCGGCGCTGCTTCCCGACAAATGCCCGGATCACCCGTATTATAGCCGCCGCTTGTAGATTATGGTACGGGGCAGCCTTGTCAGGAGTTCGGCCTGGTTGCGTGCCGAGAAGGTGCAGGGAAAGCCGACCGGTCGGCTCATCCCTGGAGGGCCAGTTGCTTCAGGGGGAGTTGCCGCCGGGCCGGGGAGTCTCTGTGCAAGGGGCGATATTGCAACTGCATGGCTCCCTGGGCAATGCGGACCTGGACCCAGCCGGGGCGGAACTCCGGCAGGTTGTAGCCGGGGGCTTTTTGCTGCATGAGCTTAGCGTTTTTCAACGGGCTGAACGGACCGCAGTAGCTCGACCCCCGTATTCCTATTTCTCTTCCCAGGCTTCTTCGTCTTCGTCCTCTTGGGGCGGCTTGGCTGTCGAGGCGTCGTGCCGCAGTTGGCGTTTGCGGGGATCCAGCTCCAGGGCGCCAAAAGTGGCCTCATACCGCTGGATGGTCATGTGCAGCGCGGCCAGCAGCCGCTTGGCGGCATAGTAATTGAGCACCTCGCGGTGATGAATGGGCACGTTCAGCGTGGCAGAACCTCCCACCGGCTGGGTATTGAAGCCGAAGTACAGCACCACCTCTTCAGCCGTGGCCGTGACGTGACAGAAGTTGGCGTAGCCGTGGGTGGCCTGGGCGTCGTTGAGCTGGATGCGCACCTCGGAACGCTGCGGGGCTCCTTGTCCGCCAGGGTTTGCGGATCCCGAATCGGCTTGGCTCATACGTCGCTCTCCTGCTGGAGGGAGAAGGGGTTCCTTGTCGTCTGGGAAAGAACTTGGCTAATGAACATGATCGTGCCCTGGGGAAACATCCGGCAAGCGGTGGACCCCCGGCCGTTGGTGTTCATGATCATGATAATGTGCCGGTTCCAGGTAGCCAATTGCATAGGCCAGGGCCACTCCGGCCAGCAACACCAGGGAGAGTTTGATGCGGTCGTGGGCGTGGAAGTGCACTTCGGGCAGCAGGTCGCCCAGCGAGATACACAAGAACACCCCGCCGGAAAAAGCCAACGCGGCGCCGACTCCCTGCTGGAACAAGGCTCCTTGCGGGAAGGCTACGGCAAAAAACACCACTGCCCCTAGCGGACACACCAAGGCATAGGCCGCGTTGGCCCAACGCTGCGCCCGACGCGACCAGCCCGAGGCGGCCATCACCGAAGTGATGCTCAGCGCATCCAGCGGCTTGTGCAGCAGCACGGCCACGAAGATGCCCAGCCCCGGCGCTCCGGTCCCCTGGCCCTCGGCTTGCACCAGCAGCCCCGAGGCCACCGCCATGCCGTCGATGGCCGAATGGACCACCATGCCCAGGGCCACGCCCAGCCAGGTCCATCCCCGGGGCGGGTCGGCGGCCAGCGCGGGGTGGGGGTGGTGATGGTCCGGGCAGGGCTCATCGCAGCCGGTGGCCCAGGCCGGGGCATGCTCCGGGTCGGCATGGTGATGAAACTGAAACGCCCGAATGAGCAAAAACATCACCAACAAGCCCGCCACGGCCCAGGCCATCGTCCGGTCCACCGAGCCGGTGTGCACCACCGCGTGCGGCAGCATGTGAAACATGCCCACGCCCAGCATCAACCCGGCCACCAGACTCATCATCAACTGGGTACGGGTGTGGGTCAGCCGCACCAGCAAGGGGAGCACTCCGCCCAGGAGCGAGGCGGCCAGTACCGCTGCCGAATACAAAACCAGCCACAGCCAGAGGGTCATGCCACGTGCTGCTTTCTTGCCCGGAGGAAAAAACCAGAAGTCCTGCAGGCGGCCGTTGGCTCAATCGTAGGCCAAGCCCCGTGGAGGTACAACCGGCCGGGGGAGTCAGGAAGGGAATGTTTTCCGCACGGGAAGCGGCGGCGATTACCTGGCGAGAGCCGTCCCCTTAGCGACGAGCACCGCAACACCTTTTGAACTTCTTCCCGCTCCCACAAGGGCAAGGCTCGTTGCGCCGCACGCCTCGATACGACTGCACCGAAGAGGACACGGGCGGCTCCTGCGGCTCGACCATTTCAAGCAGAGGTTCCCTCGGCGGGAGAGAGACCGCCTGATAAGGTATTTTTTCCTGAAAGCATTCCCAGTCCTTTAGTTCCTCGATCGCGTCCGGAATCCCCAACGTCTTCTCCCAGTCGAAGCTTTGCTTATAGGCCTCTTTGCCCATGCGAAGGCGCCCCTGGAGATAGTCCAAGTCAACCAACATCGTTTCTACCAAGCCACGGTCAAACGCTTCCTGGATATCTTCCCAGATTTCCTCGGGGGCATACTCGGCCAATTCACAAATCAGTATGCTTGTCGTCTCCCCGTCCTCCCGGTCCATCGCTTCCCGCAAGTGCTTCCCCAGGAGGCGGACGACTTCTTCGCGGGTCAGGACTCCCTCGCGGATCAGAAACAAGTAGGCCTGGGCCGCGGCCCAGCGAACGTTCTGATCCACCTCCGGATTGGAAAGCAAGGAGTCGAGCACCTGCGGGTGGTCAATCGCGAACTGGGCCAGAATGCGGTGGAGTTCCCCCGTGATGGCATCGCCAAACAGGAAATCCACCGGGTCCGAGGGAAGGGAAATCACTTCCAGGATGGCCGGGAGAGCCTCCTGGGCATCGAACTCCGACAACAGAAACAGAGCAAAAAAGTGGGCACTCCCCTGGGGCAATTTTCCCTGTCGGACCAGGGCTGCCGTTTCCTCCAACACCCGGATCAGCCGAGGGATCATCAGCTCCCGGTGCTGTCGGGCTTCTTTAATGGCTGACACGGGGAGCTTATCATCATCGCGGTCCAGCTCGGCCACAATGCGATCCAACTCCGCCTGGATGACCTGGACGGCCACCGCTTCGGCACTCTGGAGCATCGTTTGCAGGTGTTCCGGAGCAATGCGCCGGTAGTCTTCTTCACTTTCCAAGGGATACTGCTTCAGGAGGTCGTGAATGCGGGCAAGTTCCCGATCCACACGCTTTCGAGCCGAAGAGGACAGCCCCGGCAGGTCGGCCCGGGCAAGTAGCGGCACACTCCTCGCCAAGCGCTGCCAGGGAGGCAGCCCGGGATCGTCAAGAAGCTCCTGCACTTTTTGCAGCAAAACAATCCGTTCCGACATGGGTGGTCCTCCGTAGGAGAGAAGACCGTCTTGGCAGTTCCTGGATAGCCGATCACCACGGCTTTCGCGTTAGCCTAGCAAAGCATCCTTCGCATTCCAACGCGGCTTTGCTCCTCGCGGGTGCGGAAAACGACCGGCACCCTGCCCGTCGCTCCAACGCAGGGGGCCCGTTTGGCTCCCGGCACCCAGGCGCTATAATTTCGGTTGTGACAAACCTCCCTCCGGAACGAGCTTCGCCCATGAACCACCTGGCGGAAAAACCGCGCACGCTGGCCCAACTGCTGCAAAGCGGCTGGAAATCCAAATCGATCAAGCAGGAAATCCACGACAACTTCCTCCGCATGCTCGCCACCGGCGAGGAGCTTTACCCGGGCATCATCGGTTATGAAAATACGGTCATCCCGGAACTGAACATCGCCCTGCTGTCCCAGCACGACTTGCTGTTTCTGGGCGAGAAGGGGCAGGCCAAAAGCCGCCTGATGCGGCAGCTGGTGCAGTTCCTCGACCCGGAAGTCCCCTACCTGGACCTGCCCGAGGTGCCCCTGCACGAAGACCCCCTGCGGCCGATCACCACCAGGGCCAAGCAGTTCCTGGCCACGCACCGGCCCGAGGAGGTGCCCATCGCCTGGTGGCCGCGGCAAGAGCGTTACGCCGAGCGGCTGGCCCCGGGCACCAAGTTCGCCGACCTGATCGGCGAGCTGGACCCGGCCAAGCTGGCCCAGGGGGTGAGCCTCTCGGTGGAAGAGGCCCTGCACTTCGGGCTCATCCCCCGCATGCACCGCGGCATCTTCGCCATGAACGAGCTGCCGGAGCTGGACGAGCTGATCCAGGTGGGGCTGTTCAACATCCTGGAGGAGCGCGACATCCAGATCCGCGGCTACCCGGTGCGGTTCGACATCGACGTGCTGATCGTCTTTTCGGCCAACCCGGCCACCTACAACCGCTCCGGCAAGGTGATCCCGCAGCTGAAAGACCGCATCGGGGCGGTGATCCACACCCACTATCCCACCGATCGGGAAACGGCCATCCGCATCACCCAGCAGGAGGCGAAGATCGACCTGGGCGGGGATTACCCGGTGGTGGTGCCCTACTTCATGCGGGAAGTGATCGAGGAGATCACCTTTGCCGCGCGGCGAAGCCGTTACATCGACCAGCAATCGGGCGTCAGCGCTCGGTTTTCGCTGGCCAACTTTCGCACGATGGTCGCCTCGGCCCGGCATCGGGCCGTGGTGCTGGGCGAGCGGCCCGCGGTGCCCCGGATCAGCGACCTGGCCCACCTGCACTCCTCGGCTCTGGGCAAGATGGAGCTGGACCTGATGAGCGGCCACCAGATGAGCCCCCGCCAAGTGCTGGAGGCCCTGGTGGCCGAAGCGGTGCGGACGGTGTTCGAGGAGTACGTGGAGGAGCACGGGCTGGAGGAGATCGCCCAGGTGTTCGCCAAGGGGGTGCGGGTGCAGGTGGGGGACATGGTCCCTTCGGACTACTACGCCCGGATATTGCAACGCGTGCCTGCGATCTGGGACAAGGCGTTTGAAGTGAACGCCTCGCAGGACCCGGCCGTGCGGGCAAGCTGCATCGAGTTCGTGCTGGCCGGGCTGTACGCCACGGAGCGGATCAGCCGCCACCAGCGCCACGGCCGCGTGGAGTACGAGGTGTAAGGGGCTCGACGGGTGCTTCCGCATCCGGCGAGCCGCGTGCCGGCAGCCGGCACTTGAACGGCGAGCCGGGAGCTTCAGCTCGGAGAGGGCGTGGAGGCTTGGGGGCGTGGGAGAAATAAGATAAGAGCCCCGCACGTCAGTGTCTGGGTCTTGGGGCGTGGGTCTTGGGTCTTGGGTCTTGAGGAGCCCCGCACGTTAGTGCGGGGAGAAACAGTATCGGCTTGCGGCGTGCGCCATGCGGCTTGCGCCGGAGCTTCCGCTCCGAAGTAAAACAAACGCTAATTCTTGCAACGGCGAGCCGCCGACTTCAGCCGGCGGAGGGCGTGGAAGGCCTGGAGGCTTGGAGGCGTGGCGAGCCGCGGGCGTAAGCCCGCGGTTGAGCGGCGAGCCGCCGGCTTCAGCTGGCGGAGGAGAACAACCAAAAGCGCTAATTCGGCTCTCCCCAGGCTAAAGCCCGGGGCTCGCCGAAGTCACAACAAGCGCCGACTCGAACACCAAACGGCGAGCCGCCGACTTCAGTCGGCGGAGATTAAAGCGACTTCAACACCAAGAGCAGAGACTGATTCTCCGCATCACCGCGAGCCGGGAGCGTCAGCTCCCGGAGA
>JALSGI010000729.1 GCA_026982835.1 Planctomycetota bacterium
CGCGGTGGTTTTGCCGCTGGCGCTGGTTCTTGCCGCTGCGAGCCGTGGGCGTAAGCCCACGGAGAGCAGGGCAATCATGCGCCGCTTTCTTATCGTCTCCGGGAGCTAACGCTTCCGGCTGGCTGTTTTGGTGCTTTTCTTGCGGCGGAGCGGCAGCTCCGGCGAGCCGCGTGCGTGAGCTTGCGGTGGTTTTGCCGCTGGCGCTGGTTCTTGCCGCTGCGAGCCGTGGGCGTAAGCCCACGGAGAGCAGGGCAATCATGCGCCGCTTTCTTATCGCCTCCGGGAGCTGACGCTCCCGGCTCGCCGTTTTGGTGCTTTTCTTGCGGCGGAGCGGCAGCTCCGGCGAGCCGCGTGCGTGAGCTTGCGGTGGTTTTGCCGCTGGCGCTGGTTCTTGCAGCTGCGAGCCGTGGGCGTAAGCCCACGGAGAGCAGGGCAATCATGCGCCGCTTTCTTATCGTCTCCGGGAGCTGACGCTCCCAGCTCGCCGTTGCTCCGCCGGCTGAAGTCGGTGGCTCGCCGGTTGCAAGAATAAACGCTTTTTCTCGCACTGGTGCGGAAGCACCACCGCAAGACCCAGGACCCAAGACCCAAGACCTTCGGAGCGGAAGCTCCTTGCGCAAGCCGCAAGCCGCAAGCCGATACCGTCTCTCCCCGCACTAACGTGCGGGGCTCTTGGCCTCCAAGCCTCCAAGCCCCCAAGCCTCCAAGCCTTCAAGCCCTTTCCTCACTCGCCTTGTTGCAGGTAGCGGGCCGCTTCGACGGCAAAGTAGGTGAGGATGCCGTCGGCCCCGGCGCGGCGAAACGCCAGCAGGCTCTCCAGCACCACGCGGCGGCGATCCAGCCACCCCTGCTCGGCCGCGGCCACCAGCGAGGCATACTCGCCGCTGACTTGATAGACGAAGGTGGGCAATCCGAACCGCTGCTTCACCCGATAGACGATGTCCAAGTAAGGCATGCCGGGCTTGACCATCACCCAGTCGGCCCCTTCGGCCACGTCGAGGGCCACTTCCCGCAGGGCCTCGTCCCCGTTGGCCGGGTCCATCTGGTAGGTGCGTTTGTCGCCGCTGCCCAGGGCCGCCTTGGAACCCACCGCGTCGCGGAAAGGGCCGTAGAAGGCCGAAGCGTACTTGGCCGCATAGGAGAGCAGCAGCACGTGTTCCAGCCCGGCCTCGTCCAGCGCGCGGCGGATGGCCCCGATACGGCCGTCCATCATGTCCGAAGGGGCGATGCAATCGCAACCGGCCTGGGCCTGCACCACCGCCTGGCGGCCGAGCACCTCCAGGGTTTCGTCGTTGACCACGTAGCCGTCCCGCACCAGCCCGTCCTGCCCGTGCGAAGTGTAAGGGTCCAGGGCCACGTCGCAAATCACGCCCATCTGCGGCACCTGGCGTTTCAGCTCCCGCACGGCGCGGCAGACGAGGTTGTCGGGGTTGAGGGCCTCTTTTCCATCGGGGGTTTTCTTCTCCGGCGGCGTGGCGGGGAAGAGGGCCACGGCCGGGATGCCCAGCTCGTAGGCCTCGGCCACCGCCTCGGCCAGGTGGTCCACCGAGTAGCGCACTACCCCGGGCATCGAGGGGACCGGCTCGGTGCGGTCCCGGCCTTCGCAGATGAAGACGGGCCAGATCAAGTCACTTGGGCTGAGCCGGGCCTGGGCCACCAGGCGGCGCGACCATTCCCAGCGCCGCGCTCGCCGCAGGCGTGTGCCGGGGAAACGACCCGACTCCGGAGGCAGGCGATCCGTGCTCATGGCGGTTGTTTGTGCGAAGGAGAAAGCCGGAAGGGGAGACCGCAAACCGAAAACTTCTTTCCCATTAAACGAAAACTCCGCCGCAGTGAACAGCCGCCCGTCCCAGGCGCCCCTGTCGGGACTTTGCCCGCAGCAAAAGAGCGTGCCGCAGTTGTTTTGGGCGCTTTTCTCTTGGGGGAAACCATGCGATGATTCGTTCTGGTTCTGGCGGGGGTGTTGGAGGTTGGCAGTTTCATGGTTTGCCAAGAGGAGTTTGCCGATGAGCAACGATTCGGCGGAAGTGCCCGAGCCGATGCGCGCCCCGCACCTGGCTCTGCGGGTGATGATGATGCCCAAGGACACCAACGTGCATGGGACCATTTTCGGTGGGGTGCTGCTGAGCCACATGGACCAGGCCGGGGTGATCGGCGCAGCGCATGCCATCGCCCGAGCCGGCTGGCCGGTTCCTCCGCTGGTGACGGTGGCCATGGACCAGGTGGAGTTTCATCACGCGGTGCTGGTGGGGGACGTGGTGAGCTTGTGGACGGAGGTGGTGCGGCTGGGCAGGACGTCGATTACGGTTCAGGTGCGGGTGGAAACGGATCGCGGAGGGCGGGTGATTACGCTCACCCAGGCGCAGATCACCTACGTAGCCGTGGACCTGCAGGCCCAGCCGCGGCACCCGGTGCCGATCCGCCCCGGGTAGGGGGGTCACTCTTGGGGAGATATTGCTGCGGCGCCGTTGCCGTTTTGCAGGGCGTGGTCCAGTTGGGCCACGAGCTCTTCCAGCCGCCGGGACTCGGCCGCCGACAGGGGGCGTCGGCCGAAACGCACCTGGTAGTAGCAATCGACCACCTGGCGGGGGATGTCGGCCACGCCGTTTTGGGGAAATTGCTGGCGGAGCAGGCGTGTGACGTTTTCGACGAACTCCCGCGGGGTTTGCGAGGCCTGGCGGCGGCGGTGCAGTCGGGCAGCCAACACGCGTTCCAGCCGCTGGTAGAAGGGAGCCGGCTCCCGGCTGGCCACCCCTGCCCGGGAAACCTTCCCTAACAGCCGGGAAAACAACCAGCCCAACCGCCTGCGCCACAGCCAGACGACGATGCCAAGCAGGAAAACGCCGACTACTCCCCAACCCACGGGGTTGGGTTTCCAGGAACCGTCGGGTTGCGGGGAGAAGAACCACTGCTGGAAAAACTGCTGCTGACGGCTGGCGTTCATGCGAACGACGTACTGGGTCCAGAACGTGCCCATGTAGGAGAGCAGAGAGTACCAGTCGAAATGGAGCTGCGACTGAACCGTTCCGCTGGCGGGAGTGGGATCGAGGATCATCCACGCTCCTTGCACCTGCCGGGGGAGCCGGGCGGCGACGTCCGCAGGGAGCTTTTCCCGAGGAATGTAGGCTTGCACCCAGGTGTGGGCGTCCTGTTGCCGCACCACGTAGTAGTCGCCCACGGAGTTTAGCTCTGTAGGCTTGAAGCCGACGATCAGCCGCGAGGGGATGCCACAGGCACGCAGCATCAGCGCCAAGGCGGAAGCGAAGTATTCGCAGTGCCCCGAACGCCGATTCAGTAAAAAATCCTCGATCGGGTCCAGGTCCGAGCTGCGGGCAGGAGGCGTGAGCGTGTAATGGTACCGGCCCGAGTCCTTCAAAAAAACTTCAAGCGCCGCTGCCCGAGCAACCCAGTCATCCGGGTCGTTCGTTTGGGTAACTTGCAGGGCCAATTGCTGGAGCTGGGCGAGTTGTTCTTCTCCCTGGGGCAATTGGGTGAGGGCGCTGCGCTGCTGGGTATCCAGCTTGGGGGCCGGGATGAAGCGACGCAGCTTTCCGGAGCGGAAGGCCGTGGTGAGCAGGCGGCACTGGAACTCCCGGTCCGAGTCCTCCGGGCGGCGGCGGACGGCGTCCCGGACCGGGTCGTAGAAAATCCGTTCGCTGTTTCCCGAGGCGAGGAACACCGGCCGAGGAGTAAAAATCGCCGTGGAATTGATCACCGGCTCCAGGTGCAGCTGCATCAGCACCAGGTCGCCTCCTGCCCGGTGGCGAAGTTTCGACAGGGCAGGAAGATGCAGCCGGAACATGCCGCGCGCGGACCAGCCCCCCTGGTGGTAGGTCCACAAGGTGACCCCTTGCAACAAAGGGGGCTCGTCCAAGCGGTAGGGCTGGCCGGTGGCCGGATCCACGAACTCGATACGCATCACCTCTTGGGAGTTTTGAATGATCTGGCCCAACTCCCCCAGGCGAACCTGGGCACTGAACCCCGTCACCGGCACTCCAGGAAGCTGCCGGGGAGGATACCAGGAGACGGGGTTCTGGTTGTGCCGGGGAATGAGCACGAACACGAAGGGAGCCACCAGGAAGGTCCAAAGCCCCATCCGCAGCAAGTGTCCCCAAAGTGCCAAGGGAAAAGCCGCTTTCGGCCGCAGAACCGGTCCCGGGCCCTGCGAGGGCTTAGCCGGAGCCAAGGAGGTGGCGGACCAGAACGTCCGCGGGAGCAGGCCGGCTTCCTGCTGGCGGGTGATGAGCTCCAGCAAGCACAACACCACGGCCCCAGTCGCGATGTAAACGGCAACCAGGGTAGCAAACCACATGGTGGAATGAACGATCGAGGCCACCTGGAACTCCAGCAAGCTCAGCAGGATGAGCATCAGGTAAAGCCGCCGGCTTTTGGGCCGAAAGAACAGGATGCACTGCAGCGCTACCAGCAGCTGGGCCAGGGCCACCAGTTGCTGGTCCTGCTGGAGTTGATCGAAGTTCCAAAGCGTGCCCACCATGGCCACCACACCCAGCACGTTGGCCACGGAGGTAGGCAAGACCAGGTAGCGCTTGGCGTCGCAAAGGTACACCGATACCAGGCTCACCGGAATGGCAGCCAGCACCCAAGGTGCGGAGTATTCCCCCGTGCCCAGGGCAAGGGCTCCCAGGCAGGCCATGGCCACCACGCCCAGCCGAAACCACAACAGGGAGTTCATGATCTTCCTCCGGCGGGCACCTGGGAGGGGTGGTGGGAAGGGTTCCCCGGGACCGCCGGCGTGTGGGGCGCAAGTTGGTGCGGGGGCTGGAAAAATCGGGACAGCCGCTGCGGATCGACCCACAGCAGGCAATCCATCTTCCTCGCCAGCCACTGGAGCTTGTCTCGGCGTTGGCCCTCGGCGGTCAGGGAAACCACGAGCAGCTCGGTTCGGTGCTCCCTGCCCGTCTCCCATTGCTGCTGGAGTTGGGGCAAGGGGTCTGCCGCCTGGGGCCATGCCCCGGCCAGCAGTTCCCAGGCCCGGTGCAGGGTATCACGATTGGCCGGGCCGCGCACCTGCTGGACGCTTCCGGCTGCCAGCACCAGCCACAACTCCGAGCCGCTTTGCCGCACCTGGTCTTCCAACACGGTGGCCACGAAGCTCAGCAGGTCTTCCAGCACCTGCGATTCGGTCTTGTCGAACTCCGGGCTCCAGAGGTCCAGCACCAGGCACAGGCGTCGGGAGGGGGATTCCTGGAACTGGCGAACGATCAGCTCATCCCGCCGTGCGGAGCTGCGCCAGTGGATCCAGCGGCGGTTGTCCCCCGGCAGGTAGTCCCGCAGTGCGTAAAACTCCCCCTCCAGCAAACTGTGCCGGCGCGGTTTTCCCTGGCTCCAGCAGATGCGCAGTCCTCCGCGGGTGCGCCATGCCTGCGTCAGCTGCCCCAAGGGCGGATAGACCACCAGCCTCTGCACTTGCCGCTGCCGGCCAATGCTGCGCACCAGCCCCAGGGGGAAGCTGCTCTCCAGCTCCAGCTCTTCCCACTGGTACACTCCCCGGGGGAGTTGCAGCGGCTGGTAGGAGGCTTCGGCGGTTCCTCGCGGAGGGACCTGCAAGGTCCAGGCGACCGGGGAGAAACTTTGCGGCTGCGGCTGGATGCGGACCAGCCGATCGCGCACCAGCACCGACCAGCACCGGCGGCGACGCCGGTTTTGCAGCTGCACCGTGGCTCGGCAGCTGGTGCCGGCAAAGAGCCGCACCGGGGCGTTCCGTCGGGGCGAAAGCGAGGCCACGCAACGGCGAGTCGTCCCCCAGTTCCAGGCCAGCGGGAAGACCATCAGCGAAAACAGCAGCATCAGCAGGTTCAACTGCTGCAGAATGGAACCGGCCAGGATGAACAGCAGCACCACCAGATAGTACCAACCCGTGGTGGTGAATCGGGAGCGGAGCGAAGTCATGGAACCAACCGAAGCTCCAGTGCACGACCAGGAAACACCCTCCTCATCCACGGCTTGCTCCCTTGCTGCGCGGACCCCCGAAGGCCTTGCTTCACACCGGGCAGGGGACCTCACCGAGGATCCGCTGGATCAACCCCTCGACCGTCTCCCGGCCCCCCTCCACGCTGTACATTCGCGGGATGACCCGGTGGGCCAGCACGGAAACGGCCAGTTGTTTCACGTCGTCGGGGACCACGTAGTTGCGATGATTGAGAAAGGCCAGCGCCTGCGAAGCCCGATACAAAGCCAGCACTCCCCGGGGACTCACCCCGGCATGCAATTCCTCGCACTGCCGGGTGGCCTCGGCGATGTCCAGCAGGTAGTCGTAAAGGGTCTCCTCCACCTGCACCTCCCGCACCGCTTCCTGCAAGCGGATCACCTGCTGGCAATCCAGCACCGGTTGCAGGTGTTCGATCGGGTGGCCTTCCCGGTGCTGGAGCAAAATCTGGCGTTCGTCCTCCCGGGCCGGATAGCCCATCCGCGTCCGCAACAGGAAGCGGTCCAGCTGGCTTTCGGGCAGGGGGTAGGTGCCCTCGAACTCGAACGGGTTCTGCGTGGCGATCACCATGAACGGCTGCGGCAGGGGCCGTGTTACTCCGTCCACGGTCACCTGGTGTTCGTTCATCGCCTCCAGTAGCGCGCTTTGCGTCCGCGGTGGAGCCCGGTTGATCTCGTCGGCCAGCACGATATGGGCAAACACCGGTCCCTGCGAGTACACGAATTCGCTGGTCTGCCGGTTGAACACGCTGCTGCCCACAATGTCGCTGGGCAACAGATCGGGCGTGAACTGGATGCGGCTGAACTGGGCGCGGATGCTGCGGGCCAGGGACTGGGCCAGCAGGGTCTTGCCCACCCCCGGCACGTCCTCCAGCAGCACGTGCTCCCCGGCCAGCAGGGCCACCAGGCACTTGCGGATGACGTCGCGTTTGCCGCAGACGACGGTGGCGATGTTTTCCTCCAGAGCCGTGGCCCATCCGGCCAAATCTTCCGTGAGAGGCTGCGACGAACGATTCGCCATGGATACTTGGCTTTTTTCCACGTGTCGAATCCGAAAACCTTAGGAGCACTTGCGCAAATTGCGACTCCCACGCTTGGGAAACTTAGTAGTCTGGGCAAACCCGGGAAATGACTTGCTTCTGGTGGATATGTTTCCCAGGAATGTATCTTCATCGTATCGACTGCTTGGTGCCATCACAAGTTTTGTTCCGGCGAGGAGTGGGATTGCTTTGGCCGGAAATGTTCCCTCTGGTACCCTGGTGGGGCTTAGTGCGTTTGCCCATCTCGGGCGTGGAATCCGCTCAGGGGCCTGAAATGAACACATCATCGGTTTCCGCCCACTTCGCCTCCCCGCCGGAGCAACCCAAGCGACGCCTGTTGATCCAAATGGGGTTTTGGGGGCTGGTCCTGTTAGCGGCGGGACTGGTGGTCCTGGTCAGTTGGTATCGTCATCGCCAGGTGACCGTCTCTCCGCAGACCACCTACGCCACGCAACCGCTTACCCCACAGGGATTGCCCGACTACGCAGCCTGGTACCGCCAGCAGCACGAATCTCCCGCCTCGCCGGAAGAGAATGCCCTGGTGCTGTTGCTGCGGGCCCACGGCAGGAAAGGATTTTCCCTCTCGATGCTCCAGGAACTTTGCGATCGCTTGGGGATCGAAGTGCCGCCGGAGTCTTCCGCCGGGTTTGTGCCCTTGCCGGAGGAATTGCATCGGCGGATCGGCCATGAGGAGCCCCGCTGGGGCGAACGCATCTTTCAGCTCCAGGAAACGGAGCTTGCCCGCTTGGCACAATGGCTGGAGCAAAACCGGCAGGCCCTGGCGCTGGCCGTCCAGGCTTCCCGGAAAAGACGCTTGTGGCTCCCCCTGTACCCTCAGCTCCCCCCGCGGCCCCCCCTGGCCGCGACCGACGCTGCCTACATCTTCGCCAAAGAGTGGACTTCTCCGAGCTGGAACACGTGGATCGTTTCGGCTTTGATCGACAATCCCTTTCGGGCATTGCGCTTGCGGGCGCTGGTCCACATGCGGCGGGGACGGCTCCAGCAGGCCTGGCAGGACCTGCTGGCCGCCTGGCGGTTGGCCCAGTTGCAGGCCCAAGGGCTGACGCTTGAGGATAGCGCCGAGTCGGTGCAAAAGCAGGAATTGCTCCACCCGCTGGCCCTGATGTGCCTGCGGCAGGGACCACCGGATGCCGAACTGGCCCTGTCTATCTTGAAACAACTCAAGCCTTCCCTGGCGGCTTTTCTTCCCCGGCAGCTTGTCTTGCTTCGCCTCTCCACGCTTCACTGGGTCTTGCAGGCGCATCAGGAGCAGGCGCTGTGCCGGGAGTTGGCCGTGATGACCTCGGTGGATTCGTGGTTGTACCTGGAACCGGCCTCCTCGCCCCCGTCGGCAAACCGCTCCCCCCTGGTGTTTCCGGAGCTTTCGTTGCGGCTTTCCCCCCACCTGAGCCGTTCTGGTTCTCCAAGCCGCCTCTGGACTGGGACCGGAACGCCCTGCTGCGAGGGATCAATCAGACCTTCGACGAGGTGGAGCCGCTGGTGGAGTACCCCCCGGCTCAGTTGCTGGAAGTGTTACCCCAGGTGGCGCTCAACGTGCAGTCCGGATACATGGGTCGGCGGAACTGGATTCTGGGACGGCTAAGCTCCACCAAGCGGAGCTACGTGGCCGGCCACGTCATCGCCTGGGAAGTGATTCGAGAGCAACTGGAATCGTTGCTGGCAGAAAAAATCCAAATGCTGCAACGCCTGGACTTGTTCCGCCTGGCCGTAGCCTTGGAAGGTTACCGCAGCCGCCACGGACACTACCCCCAGAGACTGGCGGCGCTGGTGCCGGAGTTCCTGGAAGAAGTTCCCTTGGACCGCTTTACCATGCTGGCTCTATCCTATCGGCGGACCGAAAAAGGTTACCAGCTTTCCAGCGATGGCCCGTTCGATGTGAAACTCCAAATGCCCCCGCGGCCGGATGAGTCCGACGCACAGAAGACCGACGCGCAGAAGACCAACATGCAGAAGACCGATGCACCTCCCCCGTAACCTCTGCACCTCCGGTTACCGGGGATGCACCAGGGCAAACGCCCCCCTTTGCGGCAGCAGGAGAATGGCTTTTCGGGGATTCCTTGTCCCCGATCCGGCGCTCACTTCCCTGAAAGCCTCGCCTACGCCTGCACGCTGAGGGCCTGCCGCATCGCTTCCAGTTGTCCGGCCGAGCCGAGCTTCTGGTTCTTGTGGGCGATGAACTGGGCATACTCGGCCATGAACACCTTGCCCGGCCCGCGAAGATCGAACTGGTCCGGATGATCGCGGAAAAACTCCCGGTGCACGGCACACCAGACCAGGCGGCCGTCGGTGTCGATGTTCACCTTGCATACGCCCAGCCTGGCCGCCGGCAGGTAGTGTTCCTCCGGCACGCCGCTTGCCCCTTCCAGCTTGCCCCCGGCGCGGTTGATCCGCTCGACCAGTTCCCGAGGAACGCTGCTGGAGCCGTGCATCACCAGGGGGAATCCGGGCAGGCGTTTTTGGATTTCCTCGATGCGGTCGAAGTGCAGCCCCTGGGAACCCTGGAACTTGTACGCCCCGTGCGAGGTGCCAATGGCCACGGCCAGCGAGTCGCAGCCGGTGCGTTGGACGAACTCCAGGGCCTGGTCCGGGTCGGTCAGGCAGGCGTGTTCTTCGTCCACGGCGATGTCCTCTTCCACGCCCCCCAGCATCCCCAGCTCGGCCTCCACCGAGATACCTTTTTCGTGGGCTCGCTGGACCACCCGGCGGGTGATCTCCACGTTCTCCTCGAACGGCTCGTGCGAGGCGTCGATCATCACCGAGGAGTAGAAACCGCTGTCGATGGCGTCGTAGCACACCTCCTCGGTGCCGTGGTCCAGGTGGACGGCGAAGATGGCCTCGGGGAACACCTCCTCGGCGGTGCGGATGATCGCCTCCAGGAACCGCTTGTCGGTGTAGGCCCGGGCCCCCCGGGAAATCTGGATGATAAACGGCGCGGCGACCTCGGGCCGCATCGGCTCGTCGTTGCTCTTCACCTTGCCCAGGTTGCCGCGGAACAAACCGATGCACTGCTCCAGGTTGTTGATGTTGTAGGCCCCCACGGCGTACTTGCCGTAGCAGTGCTTGAACAGTTCGGCGGTGGTGACGATCATGCGTGATTCTCCTGGGAAGAAGATCGCTGTTTTGTGTCTCAACTCGCCGTGTTCTGCCTCACAAGTTGATTTGTTCACAAGTCGGTCGAGAACGCCCAGAAACTGCTCTGCTCAATCCTAGAGCAAACTGTGGGGTAGCGGCGATGGAATCCCAGCAGCGAAACAACCTGTGACGATTGTAGCGATTGTTCGCATCCGGCGACAGGGGCCTGCTAGCCCCCTTCCCGGGTGCGGCTGAAACTCTGTGGCGGTTTTCAGGCGGCCTGGCGGATGCAGGTGGTCCAAAGGTGGTCAAAAGTTCCATCCAGCAATGCCGCCCGAAGGCTCAACGCGGCCTCGGCCCGGCGTTTTCGCCAGTTGCGCATCCCCGATCCCTTGCACCGCGCCCCCACCAGGTGCTTGCACGTCCCCTCCACCGCGCCGCTGCCGATGGGAAGCCCCAAAGCCCGACGGCGCGGATGGTCCAAACGCCTCGCGTTGTGACGTATATATA
>JALSGI010000730.1 GCA_026982835.1 Planctomycetota bacterium
CGTGCTCTACCAAGGGAGCCGGGTCAACCCGGTGACTCCCGTGGGACGGTCCGCCGAGTGGCTGCGAAACCACTTCGTCCTGTGTCGGATCAATGTGGAAACTCCTTACGGAGCCCAGTTGGCCCAAGCCTTTCGCCGCGACCGGTTCCCCCACCTGGCCGTGATCGATGCCCACCGCATGGTCATCCTGCAGCGCCACGAGGGGGATTTGAACCAGCAAGTGGCCCGGCAGCTCCTGGTGCGCTGGGCAGGGGCCGCGACCGCCTCGACCTCTTCCGCCGCGTCTGCCACCCCCGGGGTACGTCGGACGGATTCCCGTTCTCGGGTCTTTTGCTTTTCGTGACGGTAAGGTTCCCGTGGCCGTCGGTCCGATGGCCTTTTGCGGCATCCTTTCCCGCGGCTGCTGGCCGCGGGTTTTTCTTTTTCCGGGACCAGGCCTCCCCCGGAACGGGAAACCCGCTCCCCCCCTCTCGGAAAATCGTAAGCTAGATTTTTTATGCCCCTGTCTGTCGCTCGATGTGCGCGTCCGGCTTTTCGCTTGCGGAGCTGGCCCCATGCAACGCTCCCTCTCGGCCCAGCGGCAACAAGAGCTGCAGCGACTGGTTCAGCGGCTGATCAATCTCACCACGCCCAACTACACCAGGCTGGAGCTGGAATCGCGGCAGCAGAGCCGGGCCAACCGCTCGCTGCCAGTGCTGCTGGTCCCCTGGGAAGAAGACGGCCCAAGTGCCGAAGAAGCCTTCTACGCCGTCACCAAGGACCTGGTGGCCCGCGGCGTCTGCGTGGTGCTGCACCAGCCGGTGCATCACGACCGCTTCTTGCTGGCTTTTTGGGACCACGGGCCGATCTACGCCCTGGCCCAATCGCGGCACCTGGAACACCTGGGCGGGCCGTTCTGGCAACTGGGGCTGGAGCTATTGGAGCGCCTGCATCCGGCCGACGATCCGGCCCTGCCCCGGCTGGAACCCAAGGTGCGCTACCTTCGCCCTCGCCGCATCCCGGCCCTGCCAGGAGCCAAAACGCTTTGAGTCCCGCTAAGAACAAGCGTTAACGCGCCACCCGGCGAGCCTGCGGTTTCCAGCCGCGGAAGAACGGCCAGCCGCCGAGTTCGTACGTGTTTAGCGTGCCAGCATAAGACGAAGCGCCCCCAGAGCAAAAGCAAGCCGAAGGCTTGCCAGCCCGGTAGCCGGTGGTCGTAGCGAAGCGGAGACCACCGGAAAGCGACGGCCATGACCCCACCCAGCACCCCGGCAGGGGTGCCAGAAACCAACGGACCGTTCCTTCATCTGGCATCCCTTCGGGATGCTCAGGGACAAGGAAAAACGCCGCCTTCCGGGGGTCTGACGACCCCCGGCTACGAAGCTGCGACGCCTGCGGCGTCGGTCCTCCGGCTGCTAGCTGGCTAAACACGTACCCGACTTCAGTCGGCGGAAGAACGGCGAGCCGGGAGCGTTAGCTCCCGGTTGCTTCAAACGAAGCGACAGTCGGCGCGGTTCAAAACAACCGCGTGCTCACGCACGCGGCTCGCCATGGGTGAGCTGCAACGGCTCGCCGCAGCAGACTCGACAACGCCCCTTACACCTCCACCCATGCTCCCCGGGCGGCCGACTCGTAACCGGCCAGCAGCCAGTGATGCCCCTGGGCCGCCTCCAGGGCCGTGACCTCGGGGCGACGGCCCTGCTCCAGGCAATCGACAAAGCGGCGGATGTCGTCGGCCCCCCAAGGCGGCAGCGACCAGGATTGCTTGGGCGGGGTTTGCATCTCCTCCTGCGAGGAGCTCCAAAAGCCCATCGGGTCCCCCTCGTGACGCTTGGCCCCCGGCCACGGCGGCTCCTCGACCCAAAAGGCCAGGTGCGGCTCGTGCACATCCATCAGTCTGGCTCCCCGCGGCCCGGCCACCAGCAGGCGGTGCACGCCGAAGTTGGGATGGCTGCGCCAGCCGGTGCGGCCCACGCGCACGCTCATCACCCGTCCGTCGGTCAGTTCCAGCAGCGCCGCGGCGAAGTCTTCCATGTTCTCGGCCTGGTTCTCGCTGAAAAAATAGTTGCCCGTGATGGCAAACACCCGCTTCACGCACGGGCCCAGCAGGTGCCGAAGCGCCGCCAGCGTATAGACGCCCACGTTGGCCCATTCCCGCTTGGTCAGCGGCCCTTCCAGCAGCCCCGGCGGATACACCTCCTGCCGCGGGTGATCCAGCGTGGCCGTGCCCGGATGCCCCTTGGCAAAAAACAGCTCGTAGTGGAGCTGATCGGCCACTTCCGGTCCCTGGGCCAGCAGCCTTCGGGCCTGTTGCACCTGGGGGACCCAAACCAGCGAGAACATCTGGCTGGGCACGCCGTTTTGGGCCACGGCCTGGGCCACGGCTTGGGCCTCCTGCCGCGTGGTGCACAGCGGCTTGTCCAGATACACGGCCTTGCCCGCTGCCGCCGCCTGCACCTCCAGGGCCGCACGCCGGTCCGGCTCGGCACAGACCGAAACGATGTGCACGTCCTGCCGGGCCAGCGCTTGCCGGTAGTCTTCCAGGTAGGGGAGCTGGAGCCGCTGGGCCCACTGCCGGTTCAGCTTCTCCCGTCGCGGAGTCAGATTCCCGCCGTCGGTCACCGCCACCAGGCGGCAGCGCGGGTCTTGGGCGAACGATTCCCCGTAGTTTTCCTGGTGCGTGAACTTGCCGGCCACCAGCAGCACGCCCCAGGGCTTGGGCACGTTTTGCAGCCGCTTCCAGTCCGGCTCCTGCCGGGGCAACTGGATCGCCTCGGCCCGGTGCCCCGCTGCGGGTATCCACTCCTCCCCTCGGCGTTGCACGGATTCGCCTCGGCCCAGGGCAAGCTCCAGGGCCTGCCGTAGCTCGGGGGCGGCCTCGCTGGGCAAGGCCCCTTGGCCTTCCAGGGCCAGCGGCACCCCCTGCAGCGACACCACCCCCCGCGTGCCCACGGCCACCAGTTGCCACACCACGGGGAGTTTCTCCGCTGGCGGTTGCCACAGCGACACCAGCACCGTTTGCCCCCGAGCACATCCGGCCAGCAGGTGCAGTTGCGGGCGTCGCTGGGGACCGGACAGAGCGGCCAGTTGCCGCACCGGGTCGCCCAGCAGCTTTTCCAGGCGGGACAGCACGGCCGCGGCGGTCCCGGCCAGCGGCTCTCCGCCCGGTGGGAGGCTTATTGCCAGCCGCAGCGAAACCAGCGGGCCGGTGCGCTTTTGCCAGGCTTGCCAGCTTGCGGGCGAGAGGGCCCAGTTCCAGAACTCGCGAGCCGAAACGGCACGAGGGGCGGTCATGGCGTTTTTACCTGTTTGAGCTTGGGTGGCGCGATTTGTTCTTGCATCTGGCAAGCCGCAAGTGCGAACGTGCGTCGTTCAACACAGCAGCCGTCTTTGTTCAAGTGGTGCAAGCGAGCCCCCGGCTTGGTACGTGTTTAGCCAGCTAGCAGCCGGAGGACCGACGCCGCAGGCGTCGCACTCTTGTAGCCGGGGGTCGTCAGACCCCCGGGAGGCAGCGTTTTTCCCTGTCCTTGAGCATCCCGAAGGGATGCCAGAGGGCAAAACGGTCCTTGTTTCTGGCACCCCTGCCGGGGTGCGGGGTGGGGTAATGGCCGTCGCGGTCCGGTGGTCTCCGCTGCGCTCCGACCACCGGCTACAAGGCTGGCAAGCCTTCGGCTTGCTTTATGGTTTGGACACATCACACCTTGTGCTAGCACGCTAAACACGTACTTAGCCGGGGGAGAGCCGAACAAACACACGGCACTATTTTTCTCCGCCGACTGAAGTCGGCGGCTCGCCGTGGTGTATCATTGAGTGTCATTCATTTCCAGCGAGCCGCAAGCGTGAGCTTGCGGAGTGAAGCCTTGCGCTCCCGGCTCGCCGTGGTGGGCCGATCAAAATGCAAGCGGCCGTCGCTTGCGGAAACGAACCAACTCGGCGTTTCCAGCGTATGCCTTGCATACCCCAAACCCCGCCCGATTGCAAACACTCCCCGGTGATGAACCGCCCGCAGCAAACAATCGCCGTTTTCGGCGGCCTGTACAGCAACTACCTGGCCCTAGAGGCGGCCCTGGCCGACGCCCGGCGTCGCGGGGCCGAGGCGTTCTACTGCCTGGGCGACATGGGCGCTTTTGGCCCGCACCCGGACCGCGTCTTCCCCCTGCTCCGTGAGCACGGCGTGCGTTGCATCCGCGGCAACTACGACGATTCCCTGGCCCGCGGACTGGACGACTGCCAGTGCGGCTACACCGATCCGCGGGACAACCACTTCGCCCGCATCAGCTACCGCTACACCTATGCCAACACCTCGGCGGAGAACCGCCGCTGGCTGGGCACGCTGCCGCAGCGTCTGCACCTGGAGATGGCCGGGCTGCGGGTGCTTCTGTGCCACGGCAGCCCGCGGCAAATGAACGAGTTCCTCTGGGAATCGACCACCTCCACCGCGTTCCTGGAACACCTGTGCCGCCGGTACCACTGCGACGTGATCCTGGCCACGCACACGGGCATCAAGTGGCATCGTCCCTTGAGCGGCGGGCGGCACTTCGTGAACGTGGGCGTGCTGGGCCGGCCGGAAAACGACGGCCGCACCTGCGTGTGGTACGCCCTGCTACGATTCGGCCCGGAAAGAAAGTTCCAGGTGGAGTTCGTGCCCGTGGAATACGACCACCACCGCCTGGCTCACGAAATGCGCACCGAGGGACTGCCGGAAGAGTTCGTGCAGACGATCCTCACCGGCTGGTGGACCTGCTGCCTGGAGATTCTGCCGCAGAAGGAGCGCCGCCGCGGACGGTTCTAAAAAGAACTGCGTTGCAAGCGGTGGCCGAACTCGGAAAATCCACGGCGTTCGATCACCAACGGCCGTGGGGGCTTGGAAGGGATGGAGGCGTGAGGACCTGGGGGCTTGGAGGGATACGGAGCCCCGCACGTCAGTGCGGGGAGAGACGGAATTGGCCTGCGCCGTGCGGTGGTGCTGCCGCACCGGGTGGGAACAAAACGTGTAAGAAGAAAACAACGCGCCTGGTGAACCTGCTTTGATTCTTGCAATGGCGAGCCGGGAGCGTAAGCTCCCGGTTGCTAAAACAAATATCCGCTGCTGCCTTGTGAAAGCGTGCTCACACCTCCGGCTTGCTCGGCTCGGCCGGGCCGCCCAGGACCGGGTTTTCCAGCACGCCCACCGGATCGATCTCAATGCGCACCACATCCCCTTGGCGGAGCGTAAAATGGTCCGGCGGCACCAGCCCCGTGCCGGTCATCAACAGCATCCCGTCGGGAAAATCGTTGTCGCGGAACAGGTAGTCGATGAGGTTTTGCAGGCTGCGGGCCATCTGGTCCACGCCGATCGATTCGTCATAGACCGTCTCTTCCCCGCGGCGGATGGTCATGCGGATGGTGAACTGCTGTGGCGGCGGAGCTGCTTCGGCCAGCAGCACCCAGGGGCCCACGGCACAACTGCCCGAGTAAACCTTGGCCTGGGGCAAGTAGAGGGGATTTTCGCCCTCGATGTCCCGGGCGCTCATGTCGTTGCCCACCGTGTAGCCTACCAGTTGGCCGCGGGAGTTCACCACCAGCGTCAGCTCCGGCTCCGGCACGCTCCAGTGGGAATCGGCTCGCACGCGCACCGGCCCGCCCGGCCCCACGGCCCGCCGGGCGGTGGCTTTGAAGAACAGCTCGGGCCGGGGGGCGGTATAGACCTTGTCGTAGAAGGTGGCTCCTTGCTCGCTCTCCTCCATCCGCGCGGTGCGGCTGCGGCGATAGGTCACGCCGGCGGCCCAGATCTCCTGCCCATCCACCGGCGGCAACAATCGCACCTGCTCCAGCGGCAACGCCCCGGGGGAGCTTTCCAGCAGCCGCTGCACTTGGGGCACCACGGGCACCTGCTCCAGCAGGTCGCTCAGCGAGCCCAAGGGCAGCTCCAGCGGCACCACCTGCTCCCCTTGCACCACCGCCGGGACGATCTCTCCTTGGGGCAGCTGTATCTTGGCCAGTTTCATTTTGGGGCGATCCTGTTTGGTTGGAGATGTTCGCATACAGGCAACCGATTGTGGGCGCAATTGCTCTCCGGGGCAAGCAACCCGCAGCGGCACGTGATGGCCGGCAGGCTGCCACATGCGAGAGCGTGCGGTTGTTGAAACGGCGGCAGTTCTGTTTTGTCGGAGCAACCGGGAGCTGACGTTCCCGGCTCGCCATCCCTCCAGGCCCTCCGCCGAGCTGAAGCTCGGGGCTCGCCGGTTCCAAGAATAAATGTTTCTCCTTGCATCGGTGCGGCAGCACCAGCGCACGACGCAAGCCGAGTCCTGCCCGGTGCGGAAGAACCGAGCCAGTCGGCAAGAAGCGCCGTGGATCGTACCTCCGGCCCGGATCGGCTAGAATAAGTGTCGTTGTGGCCGCGCCGGGTTTTCCGGCCCGGGGTTCGGCAGGTTTGCTCAAGAGGGGCGAGGCCATGCTTGGGAGGGTCGCAGGCACGCTGTTCTACGCGGCTTGGCTGGGGGTCGTCGCCGGGTGCTGGTCCGGTTCCCCACAGCAGGTGGTGGTTTACACGGCCTTGGACGAGGAGTTTTCCGCCCCGCTGCTGGAGCGGTTCCGGCAGCAAACCGGGGTGGAGCCGCTGCCCAAGTACGACACGGAATCGACCAAGACGGTGGGCCTGGCCCAGGCCATCCTGACCCAGGGCTCCCGCCCCCAGTGCGACGTGTTCTGGAACAACGAGGTGCTGCACACGTTGCGACTGCATCGGGCGGGCCTGTTGCAGCCACTGCAACTGCCGGAGGCGGAGAACTTTCCCCGGCAGTATCGGGCTGGGGATGGGAGCTGGTTCGGGTTTGCCGCCCGGGCGCGGGTGCTGATCGTCAACAAGGAGAAACTCTCCGCAGAAGAGTACCCCCGCTCGATCCGCGACCTGACCGACCCGCGCTGGCGGGGCCAAGCGGGGATGGCCAAGCCGCTGTTCGGGACTACAGCTACGCACGCGGCGTGCTTGTTTGCCCACTGGGGTGAGGAAAAGGCCCGGGCGTTCTTCCGCCAGGTGAAGCAGAATCAGGTTCGCATCCTGGCCGGGAACCGCCACGTGGCCGAGGAGGTGGCCGCCGGGCGCCTGCTGTGGGGGATCACCGACACCGACGACGCCCACCTGGCCCTGCGGGCCGGGCACCCGGTGGCGGTGGTTTTTCCGGACCAGGAGCCGGGCGGGCTGGGGACGCTGCTGATTCCCAACACGGTTTGCGTCCTTCGCGGGGCACCGCACCCGGAGGCGGCGCGGCGGCTGGTGCGGTTTCTGCTTTCCCCGGAAGTGGAACGCCACCTGGCCCGGGGGCCCAGCGCCCAGATCCCCTTGAACTCCCAGGTGAAACAGCGTCCCCGGCTCCCCTTGCCCGAAAAACTGCGAACCATGCCGGTGGACTTCGAGCAGGCCGCCCGGTGCTGGGAGCCGAGCATGCAGTTTCTGCGAGAGCTGTTCGCCGGGGGCTAGCCGTCCGGGAAAAACGCCGAAGCCGATCCTATTTGGGAGTTTGAATGGGGCGGGGCTGCCGGGGCTCAAGGGCCCGCAGGGGCCTGCAGCAGGAGCTGGACCGTGGGAGCCAGCACCGCCGGGGCAGCGAGCATCCGCGCCCAGTCGTGGCGGGGACCCACGTAGGGAGAGGCTTCGATCCGGCGCAACTGCCGCCTGTGTCGAGGGGCCAGCCCGCGAGGACCCACCCGCCCCAGCGCTTCCGGACCACAGCGGCCTTCCACCCAAGGGTACCAGCGCAGCGCCCGGTCCGAGCAATTGGTCACCAGCAGCACGTGCTCGGTTCGGTCCCAGGCCCGGCCAAACCGCCCCCAGGGGGCCAGAGCCGTATCCTCCACTCCCGGCACCCAGAGGACGACTTGATACCGTGGCGGGCTTCGGGAAGGCTCGGGGTCGGAATCACGCATCTTGTGTAAGGCCGCAAGGATCATCCGCGCCCCGTAGCTGTAGCCCCACAGGCCGATGCGGGGGCGATCCGCCAGGGTTTCCAGGAATCGGGCCAAGTGGGCACCGTGTCGATCCGCCACCGCCGCTTTGATGCGAGCATCGCGCAGGGGGCCCCCTTGCTTCTGCGAGGGCCAGGACCAGATGACCATCTGGAACGGTTGTGTGGTTTGCCGGGCCAGGGCACGGTAAACGCGGCGTCCGATGACAGAAGCCTCGGAAGCGGAAACCCGATTGCCGTGAATCCAGAAAATCAGGGGGAGCTCGGCACGCTGCTGCCGGCGGAACTGTTCCAGTGAGAGCGGCACAAACCGGCCGTGCCGGTCGCAGCGGATGTGTAGCTGCTGCGGATCGCAACAGCAGGCGTTCCGGGAACTGACCAGCCACAACGAGGGCGACCCCTGGCTGGCCCAGGCAGCCGGCCATCCGCAACACACCAGCCACAGCAGGGCCAGGGTCCGCACCGGGCGTATGCCTGTTGGCGTGGAACAACGGGAGATCGGGGGAAGGTGACGAAGCAGATTCATGGCTTGTCGCGGGAAGAACGGGAAGTTTCTGCGTCCGGTTCGGTTTAGAAAAAATGCGTTGTGCTATGACAATGTAGCCTTTGTTCAACAGCCGGGCGTCCGAGGAGAGGAAAAATTGCTGAAAAAAATCACCATTTCGATTTGCCATGTGCCGGTTGTGGGGTAGGGTTGAGTGGCTCCGGGGAGCCGTCCCCTGTGAAGCGAAGGAGAAACGCAGATGAAACGCCTGTGGATGTTGGCCCTGCTGGCCCCGGTGTTGCTGGCCGGATGCAATCACTGTTGCGGACTGTTCGGCGGCCGTCTGCTCAATCCGTTTGGGACCACGGCCCTCAGTCCCGTGGAGTGCTGCGACCCTTGCACCTCCTGCGCCCCGTGCGAAACGCCCGGCTGCGAGAACTGCGCCCCGGCAACCGTGATCGAAGGGAACCTGGTTCCCGTGCAGCCCGCGGTGCCCCAAACCTACGAAAGTCCCACCACGAACCAGAAACCTCCCATGTAGCCCGGACTCCCGCTCTCCTTTCCCGCCGGTTTCCTGTCCCCCAGGAAACCACCTCCCGGTGTGTCCCCGTTTGCTCCTGCTGGCGATCCTGACCACAGGAGCAAGCGGGGATGTTTTTTTGGGGGCCTGCGGCCAGAAGTGGGGACATGAACTGTCCGCAGTGGCGGAGGCTACTCGGCCGCCAGCGGGGAGGGAGGGGCTTGGGCGGGCTGTTCCGTGCCCGAGGGGAGCAACTCCTGGAACGGATGCTGCGGTTCGGCCTCCGCGTCCGCCTGCCCGGCCGGGCGCCCCGGTGCCGCCGCTCCCCGGAACAGCCACACCATCTCCCGGCATGCGGCCGGAAGGTTCCACACCACGCAAACCAGCGATACTCCCCCCAAGAGAAGAAGGATCGTGTAGGTTTCACGCACGCGCTGGGCCACGGCCGCGCAGGTGACGGCGGGGTTGAGCAAGTGGATCAACCGGTATTGCAGAAAGGGGATGTTCGTGGCCGTGAGCACCTCGATAAACACCGGCACCACGCAAAACAGCACCACCAGCGTGAGCATCACGGCCAGGGAAAGCAACAAGCTATTGACCACGCGGCGGCGGACCAGACGAAGAACCCAGGCCGCGACCCCTCCGTAAATGGCCAGGTAGGCCCAAAAAGTGAAAACCAGAAACCACAAGGTCTCCTGGATCCGGGCGGAAATGCGTCCTTCGCCTTGCCAGAGGAGCAGAACCATCCACGGCAGTACCAGGCCCAGTGAAGATAGCAGCACATAGTAATAGCCCAGCGCCGGACCCGGAAGCAACCACACCGTGAACATCCGTCCGAAGAAACTCCGGGGAACGCGGCGCCGGATGCGCTGCGAGATCTCCCCCCGTTCTCCTCCGATCAGCGCCATCACCGCGGCCCAGTGAACGAACACCGGGGTAACCAGCGCGATCAGCCCGTCCAGGTCGGTCAACTCGCCCAGAAACGGCACCCAGCTGCCCAGCCACAAGGCCGGAGGGAGCAGCAAGGCCAGCCGCAGGGCGGTGGATCGGTTTTCGCTGGGGAACAGCAACCGGGCCCGGGTGATCTGATAAAAAACCAGCCCATAGGCGCCCAGCAGGGAAAGTCCGACGGTCACCCAGTGCCAGAACAAGGCAGAGGAGGCAAAAGAAGTGCCGGCTTCAAAAACCAGCACGAAAAGAGCGGTCATCACCATCCAGTATTGCAAAAGCAAAGCCATGATGAACAGCACCGAAAAGAACACTTGCATACCCCGGCTGCGGGTCAGCGTGGCCAGGGCCAACCCGAACTGGGTGGAAAAAACCGACGCGGCCACCACCACCAGCAAGCACACGGCCATGCTCAGCAGGCTGACCCCTCCCAGCAGGTAGGTGAAACCGATGCAGGGGAGGAACACGGAGCTGTAGATGAGAGATTGCAGCAAGCTGCTGGAGAGCTTCCCTCGCACGATGTGTCCGGCCTCCAAGGCCGTGATGCTCATCAGCTCGTAGGTGGCGTCGTCCCATTCGCTCACCAGCGAGCGATAGGCGCCGACGGGCACGACGATCAGCAGGGGAAAGGCCAGAATCCAGAGGTAGCCGAGGAACATGGCGGTCCCGCTGCCGTCGGCCTCCCCCCCCGGCTCGATCAAGGCCAC